>NZ_ASJR01000015.1 GCF_000474745.1 Chitinivibrio alkaliphilus ACht1
ACTGCTTCATAAAACAGCTTATTCAGTATGCATTACACATACGTATCAAGGAATGTGTTTACCCGTGTAAGTATGTTTCTGATATGTGGAGAAACCTCTGTAGTACTGCATCTTCTGATGGTGTTTCCCCGTTGAATATCAGTAAGTACATCGTGGATGTCTTCAAGGGGAGTCGTCAGGTTCTTTGTTATTTCCCCTTTGAATACCAGGCTTGCCCAGCAGGTGAGTAAGCCAAGAAATACCATAAGCCAGGCGCTGGCATATCCCCTGTGCTGTGCTGTCTGATTTGCCTTCTCCATAGCATGATCATTAATGGTTTTTAGTCGGGTGATTTCCTCCATTAATTGCCCCAAAGGGGAATAGGCCAGATAGTATTCACGGTTAAATTGCTCTTCCTCTTCGAATACAAAAAATTGTAAATACAGGGATTCTATGCGTTTGATGTGTTGTATTTCCTCCTCTTCGGTTATATTGTTTTGTACTGTTCTCAGGGCGTTCTCAAATTCTTTTTTCAGGGAATCGTGGTTTGCTGTTTCCATATTGAGAGACGCAAGGGTGCTTAGCATTGTATAGCAGGCATTTACGGAACGGTGGTTTTCCCTGAGGATGTTTTCCACTGCCGGGGCCATACGGACAAAGCCCCATATGGCAATGGCGGTGATTGACAGGGTAAGAAAGATAAGTCCGTACATACCAATCAATATGGGGGATTCTGACTTCATTCGACCTCCTTCATAAATCTGTGTATAGCCGATTCCCGTGATACTATTATAAGGGCATCATCCTGGCGCAGGGCTTCCTCGGGAACAACCGTTTCTGTTTTTCCGGTATTGCTTCGTCGTATAGCGGCGACAATTATGCCGAAGCGTTTTGGCAGTTCCAGTTCTATGAGGCTTTTTCCCGCAATGGATGGCTGGATCTTTACCTCTGTGAGGTGCAGATCATCACTGATTGACGTATCAGCAATAAAATCTTTATAGAGCAGGCGCGTTGCAAAGCGCACGCCAAACTCTTTTTCAGGGTTTATTATCTGTATCTGGTTTCCACCAATGGATTTCAGGATGCGCATATGCATTGTGTCGTTTGACCGGGCAATTATGCAGGACGTACCCATTTGCTTTAGTATAGCCGTACACATTATTGATGCCTCACGCCCTTCATCTCCAATGGCACATACAACGGCATCACGGGATTTGGGTGATATCTGTGCAAGTTGATGTTCGTTTGTCGCATCCATGACAAGAGCCTCTGTCACGAAGGCTGATGCCTCTTCCACAAGGATTTTTTTTCGGTCAATGGCTATAACTTCAGCTCCCTTTTCGGAAAGGGACTTTGCAAGGGACATACCAAATTGTCCCAGGCCGATTATGAGTATTTGCTGATTCATTGCTGCTCCTTTAGGTGAGAGGGATTTTCGCTGTTGGGTATGGGAGATGTGTTTTGCTACTCTGTTTAGCACAAAGTATGAAGAGAGTGATTGGGGCGATACGGCCGGTAAACATGATGAGCATTACAATGATTTTTCCAACACTGTCAAGTTGGTCCGTTACACCCATGGAAAGTCCCACAGTACCCAAGGCAGAGGTTACTTCAAACAGCAGGGCTTGAATGGGAATATCCTGGGTAAGCTCCAACAGAAAGAGAGAGCCTATCCACACCACAAAGGCGGCTCCTGCTGTTGCCATGGCCGCGATAATGGTTTCAGAAAGAATACGCCGGTTTTTTATGTGGTACTCCTTTGCACCAGAAAAATAAGTATAGCACGCAATAGAGAGTACCGCCACGGTAGTTGTTTTTATTCCGCCGGCGGTGCCGCCGGGACTTCCGCCGATAAACATAAGGAGGAGCATGGTAATAACGGTCGCATTTTGCATCTCTGCTATGCCGAGGGCATTAAATCCTGCGGTGCGAAGTGTTGCCGAATGAAACCATGCGTTGCTTATCCGTTCTCCCAGAGAGAAAGGGGCAAGCACATTGTGCCATTCAAACACAAGCACAGCAAGAAACCCGACAAACAGGAGTAGGGCTGACATCTTACAGACCATGGCGGTGGTTGGGGTGAGGGCTTTCTTGGTAAAAAACCGTGGGAGCGCAAGGGTCGTGACGGGGGCAATGCTGCCAAGAATAATAAGTATGGACACCGTATGGAGTATAATATGATTGCCGTTGTACTCTATAAGGCTTGCGCTTTGCAGGGCAAAACCGGCGTTGCAGAAGGCTGAAACCGCCGTAAAAACGCCCCGCCACAGAGCGGTAAAAAACGAGTCGCCCAAGCGGATAAACTGAGACGTGAGAATAAGTGCTCCCACCGTTTCCGCTGTAAAAGTAACAGTGAAGATTTTCCTTAGGGTTGAAGCAATATCCTGGGGGCGTATATCCATCATGGTGGTGATGGTCTTTTCTTGGCGAACACTAAGACGTTTTCCCATGAGGTGTATTGCCAGGGTTGAGATACTCATTATGCCAAGGCCGCCAACCTGTATTAGCAGAAGGAGCGTGAGTTGTCCCAGAAAGGTAAAGTCAGTGGGGGTATCCAATACAATAAGCCCTGTGACACAGACGGCACTGACCGCGGTAAATCCGGCGTCAATAATGGAAATGGGAGAAGTGGTCATATACGGAAACAGGAGGAGCACCGTGCCGCTTACCGATAAAAAGAGAAATGTACTGAGGAGCGTTTGTTCGGGGTTTGCTGTGAGCCGATTCCAGAGGCGAGTGGAACTGGGAGTATCTCCTGAGTAGTAGCGGGATGAGGCGTAGAGAATCAAGGCAATAAGTAAGCTCGGCAAAAAGAGGAGATTCGCCAGGGAAAAGAGTAATATGGCGGCGCTCATTCCTGCAATTAGCTTGGGCACCGGGGAGGGAGTGACCCGTGCGAGGGCACCATAGGGAATAAGTGCCAGCAGGGTTGTAGCAGGCAGGGTGAGGCGAAGAACAGGATTATGCAGATAGGGTGATAGGGCAGCTATTACTCCGATACAAATGGCTAGGCAGGCCGATGCTGCCGTGCTTTGCGCAGCATGAAAGTAGGAAGAGTCCCCTGGGTTGGTGTGCTGCTCTATCCGTAAACTGAAAAACGTGATATCCGTAATTAAGAACCCTGTGTGGATAGTTCCCGCGCTGGCAAGGAAGAAAAGCAGAGGAGATTGGAGCAGAAGGGGGAGAGCACAGAAATAGAGCGTTACAAGAGCGATGAAGAAAAGTGGTTTGCACGAAGTTGATTCTTGTAAAAAGAGTCTCCTTCCTTGTAACAACAGGAGACTGATTGCGGTACTCAGCCCAAGCAGGAGAGGATATCCATGGGTTTCGGTGTATGCAGAGAGGATCATTACAGGGAGAAAAAGCACCACGAGAATCGTACTGGCCATGGCTTTTTGATCGAAGTATCGTTTTTTTGCCGGTTTCACTGCACACTCCTCAGATAAGAAGTGTATAATATATACTGTGTCTGAACGGAGCGACAAAAGAAGGATATAATGAATCAGCGAGTGAGTTGTGTACGATGTTCCTATTTTTATACCACGTGGGATCCCCATGCACCTCGGGGATGCCGTGCTCATGGTTTTAAAAGTCGTGAGTATCCCTCGGCTGTGGTATATCGAACCAGTGGAACAGCATGCGTTTTGTTTCTGCCCAAGCAGGGGCAAAGGGAGTCGGGGTAAAAACGCTTTTATCTCTGAGAAGGTGGAAAAGAGTCGTCGCAGAATGTATACTTATTAAGAGACTTTTTCAAGGTATGTTGTATGGGAATACGATGGATTCGCAATGTCCTTGTAGATGGCGAGGAGACAACCCTAGAGATTCAGTTGGGCTATCGTCATATGGGGGACAAATGTTACGTCCGCATTGGAAATGAGTTAGAACATTATTTTGATACAGCTTCGGAAAACAGAGACGAGATAGTTCTCCAAGGGCTGCATATTTTACAGGATAAACTACAAAATTCTGTGGTGACAAACCACGACGGGAGCTTATATGAGTGGCAATAAAGGCAAAAAATATTGTGTAATACATGGGCATTTTTACCAACCGCCCCGTGAGTCTCCCTGGTTTGGAGAGATTCAGCGACAAGATTCGGCACGCCCCTACCATAATTGGAATGAACGAATTTATGATGAGTGTTACCGGACCAATGCTTTTTCCCGAATCCTCAATGATTCCGGCGAAATTGTGGGGGTCAATAATAATTACAGCTATATGAGTTTTAATTTTGGCCCCACGCTCTTCCGGTGGCTTTATCGAAATAAACCCTTGGTGTATCAACGCATTGTTGAGGCAGATCGCCGAAGCTGTGAACGCTTTAATGGTCATGGAAGCGCCGTGGCGCAAGCCTATAATCACACCATTCTTCCCCACGCCTCATATCGAGACACGGTTACTCAGATTCGATGGGCAAAGAGCTTTTTTAAGCGGCATTTTGGTCGTATGCCCGAAGGTATGTGGCTGGCAGAAACAGGGATTAACAATCAGACCGTGGAAGTATTAATTAAAGAAAACATCCGTTTTGTTATTCTTTCCCCCAATCAAGCTGAAGCCTTTCGTGAACGCATTAGTACCAAAAGTATGGAAACGTCGTGGGAGTCCGTTGATGAAAAGGGGCTTGATCCGCGCTATCCCTATCGCTTATATGCGTATGATAAACGAGGTCGTCGTAAAAAGGGCTTTATCTCTGTATTCTTTTTTGATGAGCCGGTATCGCGGGCCATTAGTTTTGAAAACCTTCTGGACAACGCCGATATTCTCACGGGCCGCTTAAGTTCATGTCTGGATGAAGCTCCCGAAGAAAATCAATTGGTAAATATTGCCACGGATGGTGAAACCTTTGGTCATCACAAAAAACATTCCGACATGTGTCTTGCCTATTTCTTTCGGAAAAAGGCTGAAGAAGCTGGGTTACAAGTGGTAAACTATGCGTATTATTTATCGATTAACCCGCCGACGCGAGAGGTGAAATTGCGTAATTTTCGGGGAGAGGGAACTGCGTGGAGCTGTGCCCATGGCACCGGGCGGTGGATTCGCGATTGCGGATGTAGCACCGGGGGACAGCCGGGATGGAATCAGGCATGGCGCGGCCCCTTCCGTGAAGCCCTCGACTATCTAAATATTGAAACGGAAATCGAATTTACCCGGGAGTTTGAGAAGTATTTTAAAAATCCAGACATGATTCGTAATCGGTACGAGCCATTCATCGAAGACAAGAGCGGGGTGGATGCGTTTCTGCAGAAGCATGCCGAGAAGCCTTTGTCTCCAGCAGTGCTTAATCGGCTGGTTATGCTTTTAGAGTCGCAGGTATACATGCAGTATGCCTATACTTCCTGTGCGTGGTTTTTTAGTGACATCACGGGCATAGAGACAATTCAAAATATTCGCTATGCCTTACGGGCCTGGCAGTTATGCTGGCCCCGAGACACGGAAAACACGGTGTTGCAACAACTGCTCTCTATGTTACATGAGGCCAAGAGTAATATTCACGGACACACGGGGGCCACAATTCTTCATGAAGAGGCCGGGAGAATGATCTCTCACATGGAACGAGCAGCCTTTACAGCAGCTCTGAATACCTTCATATATGATAATAAGACAAACTACACCATGGCTGCCTACCATGTGGAAATTACGGAGCTTCATGCAGAAGAGGTTGGGGACAAACGGTGGCAGGTGTTTTCGGCGAAGGTTGCGCATAGAAGTTCCCGAGAAAAACTTTCAATGGTTCTTGCCTTGACTAATAAGGGAAAAGGAGATATCCGGTGTAGAATTTTTGATGATGTGCCGGATTCAATTGCGCAAAAGCTTCGTTCTTCTCAGGGGCTGGAGACGCTCTTTGAGGAGCCCGTATCGCGGGAGTTCTCCCTTAATGATGCGTTTAAACCGTATTGTGAAGCCTTAACAGATCAACTCATAACTGATTTTGCCAATGAAACCCTTCTAAACTATATTTCATGGGCAGATAACGGAAACAATCGTTTGGATATTATTACGGCTCTCAATAACGGACTTCCAGAGTCTCTTTCAGGAATTGTCTCTTTCTTTCTTGATGAAGAGTGGGATTTAGGAATTAATCAGTTAGTGAACCAGAATTTTACGGAAGATATTCGTAACTCCCTTGATGATGTGTACAAAAAGAGCCGGTATTACGACGTTTCTCTTGATATGCGGAATAGTGCTGATCGTTTTGATGATGCTATTATTGATGCGATTAGTGGTTTAAATATTACCGAAGCATGTACCGAAAAAATGGCATGGCTTGAAGATATGATAACGGCTGTAGAGCGCTATGATATACCGATTCGAAAGATGCAAATACAAGATTACTTCTATCTTTTCTATAAACAGGTTCGTCTTCGTATTCAGGAATGCAAGGAGAAAGAAGAGTCCCTTTCCCGCGAGGAGAAGGGGTGTATAGAACGGGTAAATGCCTTTGCAGAAAAAATTGGCTTTTGTTCTAAACAATGTCAAATATAACCTCTGCGGGAGTTGCTCAGTTTTTCTCTCCCATGGGCCAGGAACTCTGGGCTAAGGCCCGCGCTGAAGAATACGATGCCGCTTCATTTATGCTGGCATTTCGCAATGCTTATCCCCTTGAGCTTTTACGTGTCGTGGCGAACCAGCTTGATATATCCACCGGAGTACGCCGGAAATTTCCGAGCCTTGCTCCCCGAGGGGTTGTCCTTGATAGATCTCTTTTTGAGCAAGCCTCCTGCGAGGCTGTTGCGCGGTTTCGGGCAACCTATATGCAGGGAGACACTCTGTGTGATATCACGGGGGGAGCTGGTATTGACACTTTTTTCCTTGCATCCTCCTTTAGTACAACTCACTATGTAGAGATCGATCCCGTGCGACATGCCTTGTTTTGTGAAAATAGCCGGCGATGGGGAGCGTCTTCGTCCTCGCTTGAAACGTTCTGTGCAGACTCTCTATCATATTTGAAAGATTCAAGGCAGACCTATGACTGGATTTTTGTTGACCCGGCACGAAGAAGTGGTGATGGAACCCGCCATGCCGAAATGAGTGCATGGCGTCCTGATATTGTTGCGCAGCAACAGCTCCTTTGTTCTTCTGCTCGTAAGGTGGGAGTGAAAATTGCGCCTGCATATGATATTACACGGTTGCGTAAGGAGATATCTACCATGGAATCACTGAGGGTGATTTCTGTTGGGGGGGAGGTGAAGGAGATTTTTGCTCAGATGTCTGCCCAAGGGGATTCAATCCGGTGTACTCTGCACGCGGTTTGTCTTACGAAGGAGGGGACTCCTTTTTTTGAAATTTCCCGTGAAGGGCACGGGGATAGAATGCTGCCCAGCAGTTCTGAAGCAACCTATCTATATGACCCCGACGCAGCTCTTATTAAGGCGGGGCTTGTTCATGAGACCGGAGCACTTTTTTCTATGAGCTGTGTAGCTCCCCACGGTGTTTTGCTGCTAAAAAATAGCTATGAAGAAGATTTTCCTGGAAGAGTTCTTCGGATACAACATATTTTTTCGTGGAGTAAGAAACGAACCCAGACCTATTTGCGGACACATGGGGTTGTTGGAGCCACCATTATCCGCCGTGACTTTCCTCTTTCGGTGCAGGAAATTCGCCGGCGATTTCACCTCTTCGGGGAGAGTGCCAATACGTTTCTGTACTTTACAACGCGCGGTTGCGGAGAACGTATCGTTATTCACGCAGAAAGGGAATTATAATGCGGAGAGGTATTCAAATAGTATTCGTAGCATGGTGGGTTGGAATGATCATTGCTACTTCTATTCCCGGTGAACACATTCCACAGGATGTCTTTACCGATGTGTCACGAGGGATTCATTTTCTGCTCTATTTCGTCTTTACCATTCTCTTTTGGATTGTCATGGAACCCCATTCCAAGAGGAGCAAATGGTGGACTCCCTTGCGGGCGGTTTTGTTTTTGGTGGTCTATGCCTCCCTTGACGAAGTGCATCAGCTTTTTATTCCGGGTCGACATGCGTCCATGGCTGATTTTTACGCCAATTGCGCAGGCATTGCCACCGCTCTTGTGGTTCTTGCAACGGTGCATCGCCTACTGCAACTTAAGAAAGGGTGAAGCTTTGATCCTGATGAACGGGGGTAACGGGGAGATCTGTGGTGAGATTTCCGTAGAGCCGGTCAATCTCAGAATCGGTTCGTTCTATAGAGTAGTGTATGAACCCCACCTGTTTTGCTGCACAGTCATGCCCGAGGGTGAGTACATCCTCAATACTTGAGTGTCCCCAGCCAAGATGCCTTGGATACTCTTCCTGGGTAAATTGTGCATCGTGAAGGAGAAGGTCAGCATTGCGGGCAAAGTTGACATAGCTTTCGTAGGGATGCCCCTGGGGATGGGCATAGAAAAGTTCATTGTCTGTGAGTAGCACAAATTTGGTATCTCCCTCTTCTATGGCGTAGCCCAAGGCACCACCGTTGGTATGGCTTACGCGAATGGTAGATATGGAAAGTGAGCCGATTTTAAATTCAGTTTCATTTATGGTGTGAAAATGCAGGTTGGCCTGAATCGCTTTGTTCTCAAGGGCCAGGGGAAAATAGGGAGGAGAGATGGTTGTTTCAAAGGGGGTGCGCACAGTTTGAGCACCTTCCAAGCAGGGGCCAAAAATATTGAAGGTGTATCGATGATCAAAGAGCTGGCGAATAAAGGGAGTCCCCATAATATGATCAAGGTGGTAGTGGGTAAGAAGGAGATTTACGGTTTTTGAATCGGCTTCTTTGAGGCTGTTGGATAAACGACGAATGCCCGTTCCAGAGTCAATGATAAGCCGTTCTCCCTTTGTAGAGACAACTTCAATGCATGTTGTATCACCACCGTACTTTGCATAATCTCTCCCGCTTGCAGGTAGAGATCCCCGTACTCCCCAACAGATAACCTTCATAGCATTCCACCCGTAGATATAAATGGTCGCGTTGACTTCTTTTAATATATTATGCAGGAATAAAAAAACGGTAAATATTGATTTATTGTTGAAAAAAAATGATAAGGCTGTATATTAAGGCCAGATTTTTGACAAATTACGGAGAGATGTCCGAGTCCGGCTGAAGGAGCACGCCTGGAAAGTGTGTGTACACCTCGTGTACCGAGGGTTCGAATCCCTCTCTCTCCGCCATTCATGCGGGTCAGGTCCTGCTCAATGGTTGCGTCGTGAATCCCGCCAGGTCCGGAAGGAAGCAACGGTAAGCGATTGTGACCATGTGACGCAGAGTGCTTGGCCCCTTTTCTGTATCCCCCCTCTATTTTTATTGTGTTTTTCTCGTCTCTGTACTATTTTATTTCCCATATAACGGAGAGAGGTGTTATGTCCTATAAGGTGTATGCGCGAAGGTTTCGCCCGGTTGGCTTTGAGGAGGTTATTGGGCAGGAGCATGTGGTTGAGACTCTCAAGCGTGCGCTACAGAAACAGAGTGTAGCCCATGCCTACGTCTTTTGTGGAACCCGTGGGGTAGGAAAAACCAGCATGGCGCGAATTCTTGCCAAGGCCCTCAACTGTGATTCGGGCCCCACGGATACTCCCTGTGGGGTGTGCCCGAGCTGTACAGCTATAGCTGCGGGGAATAGTTTTGATGTGGTGGAAGTGGATGGTGCTTCAAACAACGGGGTTGAGCAGATTCGCGATCTTCGTGATAGTGTTGCCTATGGTACCTACGAAGGAAAGTATAAGGTGTATGTGATTGATGAAGTTCATATGCTTTCACGGGGGGCTTTTAACGCGTTTTTAAAAACCTTGGAAGAGCCCCCTGAACGGGTGGTTTTTGTTTTGGCAACAACGGAACCCCATAAAATCCCCGATACGATTCTGTCTCGATGTCAGCGGTTTGATTTTAAAGCTCTTTCTACGAAGGCTTTGCAAACACATTTAGAAGATCTTTGTACCCAAGAAGATATCCCCTTTGAAAGAGATGCCATAAGCCTTATTGCAAAAAAAGCTCAGGGAAGTGTTCGTGATTCCCTCTCTCTTTTAGAACAATGTTATGCCTTTTCCGCTAAAGGGTTGACCCGTGACAGTGTGGCTTGTGCCCTTGGGGTTATTGCTGATGACGTGTATGGGGCAATTCTCTCGGCAGTTTCAAAAAGAAGTGCTGAAACAGCCTTGGAAGAACTGCAGGCTGTTCTGGATGCCGGGTATAATCTTAAGGAGTTTGTTCTTGGGTTTATGGAGTATCTTCGACGTATTCTTTGCAATTATGTACAAGATACCACCTTTTCCTATCTGAGTTTTCGGCAGGGGGATATCCTTCGGTGTATTGAGCTCTTGCGGCAATGTGAATTTGACATGCAGCGAAGTAGTCTTCCTGATTTTCAAGTAGAGCTTACGGTAATTAAGATGTGCTCCCTTGATACCTTAATAACCCTGGAAGATTTGCTTCAGCAGGGGCAGGACCATACTGCACCCACGGTTCATCACAAAGAAGAATCAATACCTTCGGTAGGGTCAAAGGCAGAAAAGGATGTTTCTCCACAGGTGAAAAAAGAGGAGCGTGCTGTTGCATCGGAAACTACCTATACACCTGCTCCCATACCACCCGATGAAGCACGGGAGGTTGCTGAAGAACGTGTGCCTTGCGAGGCAGAAGAGCCTGCCGAAACGACGGAGGCTTCCCACGCAATGGAGCACGGTGTATACACCCCGGATAACCATGAGAAGGCTCAGGTGTTTTGGCGGGAATTTCTTCAGTTTGCAAGCAATAAAAAGCCAGTTATGGGTGCCTGGCTTGAGCTGGGGCGTGTCATTGCGTTTACGGAGAATTCCATTGATGTACGGTTTTCTCCTATGCATTCGTTTCAACAGATGGAGCTTGCCAATCCGAAAAACAGGGCGGTGCTTGAGGAGCTTTTGCGTGAGTACAGTGGTTCTGCTCTTACCCTGCATATAACGACTGAGGCGGAAGTGCCTCAAGACTCTTCTGCTCCGCCTGTGTCCGAGGAGAGTGGAGATAGTACTGGGGGGGAACCTGTGTATACAGGGCACGAAGCGTCGTTGCAAGATGAGGTGGCTCGTGAACCGATTATAAAGGATGTTCTTGAATTATTTGATGGAGAATTACTTTAACCAGAGAAATACGAGGTTGATTCATGTCAAAACAGATGAATAAGATGATGAAAAAAGCTCAAAAAATGCAGGCGCAGATGATGCAGGCGCAAGAGGAGTTGGCAGAGCGTAAAATTGTCGGAACTGCTGGAGGCGGCATTGTGCGGGTAACCCTCAATGGTGCGCAGGAGATGCAGGGGGTGTCTATTAGTCCTGAGGCTGTAGATCCCGATGATGTGGAAATGCTGGAAGATCTTGTTCTTGCCGCGTATAACGATGCAAATAAGCAGGCAAAAGAGATGAGTGAAGATCTTTTTGGAGGTATCACCGGTGGAATGAATATTCCCGGGTTATAATGACAGACGCGCTTCAAGATTTAGTACATCTCTTGCAACGTCTTCCTTCTGTGGGGGAGAAAAGTGCTTGGCGTATGGCCATGCACCTTCTTGAACAGAAAGATACATATGGGCAGGAGTTGGTTCACGGTGTGAGCAGGGCCTTAGAGAGTATTGGAAGATGTTCTCGCTGCAATACGTGGTGTGAGGGTGATCTCTGTGCGGTTTGTGCCTCATCCCGACGTAACACACGACTGCTCTGTCTGGTAGAAAAGCCACAGGATATGTGGAGCTTAGAGCGGGAGAGCTCTTTCGACGGAACCTATCATGTCTTGGGAGGAGTTCTTTCTCCCATGCGTGGTGTCTTGGCAAGTCATCTTTTTTTAGATACCCTTGTAGAGCGCATCTCTTTGCAAGGTGTTGAAGAGGTTATTATTGGCCTTGGTGGTTCCAGTGAGGCAGAAATTACCTATCACTATATTGTAACCTTACTGGAGCCCATGGAAGGACTGCGGATTAGTCGCTTTGCGCGCGGGCTTTCGGCTGGTATGGATATCGATTATGCCGACAAGCGCACCTTGGATACCGCCCTGAGCGAGCGTCGAAATATACAGAGACAAGGAGAGTACGGTGATTCTGAAATGTAAAAAACTCGTGGGAACATTTTTCTATGTCGGGTGCATTCCCGGTGCGCCTGGAACCTATGGTTCTCTGGCAACAGTGCTTCTTCTCTTTCTGGTTCGTCAGAGGGCTGATCCTTTTTTTGCGACAGCGTACATGCCCCAGTTTTTCCTGGCACTACTTGGCCTTGTCCTTTTGGGAGTTTGGGCTAGTTCAGGAGCTGAAGAGATCTATGGATGTCATGATCCTTCCGAAGTGGTGATTGATGAAGTTGCCGGGCAATTGATTAGCTTAGCAGGTATTACAACGGTTCTTGGGGGGCTTACAGCGGAATCGCTTCTTTTGGCTTTTGTCTTATTTCGGTTTTTTGATATTGTAAAACCGTGGCCAGTGCATCGTTTTGAGCGCTTGCCCGGCGGTGTTGGGGTAATGCTTGATGACGTGTGTGCCGGTGTGTTAGCTGCAGTCTCCATTCGAATTGGGGCGATGGTCTATGGATCAATTATGTCAGTTATTGCATGAAGATCGTGATAGGCTCATAGCAGTCTGTGATTGCCATGGTGAAAGCATTGGGGTGGCGGAATCCTGTACCGGTGGACTTCTGGGGGAGCTGTTAACGGAGAAAGCAGGTGCATCGGCATGGTTTCGTGGCGGCGTAATAGCCTATGACAATGACGTAAAAGAACAGCTCTTATCTGTTCCTTCGCACATTCTCGCTCGTCATGGTGCTGTGAGCCGCGAGACGGCTATGTTTATGGCTTCTGGGGTGCAGAGGTTGCTTTCCGTACGGTGTTCCATGGCGGTGTCGGGTGTTGCCGGTCCCGGGGGTGCAGTTGCAGGAAAGCCCGTTGGTACGGTGTGTATTGCCGCGGCAACAATGAATCAGATAGTGTCACGAAGCTATTATTTTTACGGTAATCGTCGGCGAGTACGTCTTTGTGCCGCCCGTGAAGCCTTTCGTCTCTTGTTGTTTCTTTTACCTTCTCCCCGTTGATTCTCCATGGTGACCTTATGTATTTTCTGCCACAAAGTATCTTTATCAAGGGTGTGGTATGGCAGAAAAAAAATCCTCCATGGAGCAGCTGCGTAATATCGGTATTATTGCGCACATTGATGCGGGAAAAACCACCACTACAGAACGAATATTGTACTATACTGGGCGTCTCCATCGCATTGGTGAGGTTCACGATGGAAATGCGACCATGGACTGGATGGAGCAGGAGCGTCAGCGCGGTATAACCATAACATCGGCAGCAACGCGATGTGAGTGGAATGGGACTGTCATTAATATTATTGACACACCGGGGCACGTTGATTTTACCATTGAAGTGGAGCGTTCTCTACGGGTTCTTGACGGTGCTGTAGCAGTGTTTGACGCCGTAGAAGGAGTAGAGCCTCAGTCTGAAACGGTGTGGCACCAGGCTGACACCTACAAGGTTCCACGTATCTGTTTTGTGAACAAAATGGATAAGGTGGGGGCAGACTTTCACCGGGCCGTGGAAACCTTTGGCGATAAGTTGACAGGGACACAGGTGCCCATACAGATTCCTATTGGTGAAGGGGATGATTTCCGCGGTGTTGTTGATTTGATCTCCATGGAAGCACTGTACTACTCAGAGGAAGATCATGGGCAGCATGTGCGTCGTGAACCAATACCGGCGGATTTGCAGGATGAGGCTGTGGTATATCGCGATGCTCTTTTAGAGGCCTTGGCTGATTATGATGAGGCCATAATGGAGGCTGTTCTTGAAGAGGCAGATATTTCTATTGAAACTGTGCAAAAGGCGATTCGCCGGGCTGTTATCTACGAAAAATTCTGTCCTGTTATGTGTGGCTCAGCCTTTAAGGATAAGGGCGTTCAGCAGTTGCTCGATGCGGTAGTTGCGTATTTGCCCACACCGCCAGAACGTGGTAGTATCATGGGGGTTGATCCAAGCACGGAAAAGGAAATTTCTCGAGCCCCCACAGGCACAGACCCCTTTTCCGCCCTCGTGTTTAAGGTAGAATCAGATGAACATGTTGGCACCATTGCTTACATGCGTGCTTATTCCGGGGTTGCTTCTACGAAGGGGCGTCTTCTTAATGGGCGGAATGGGCGGAAGGAAAAAATAAGCAGAATCTTTCGCATGCATTCCCATAAGCGTGAGGCAATTACGGAGATACATGCCGGTGATATTGTTGCCGTGGTTGGGTTAAAGTGGACCACCACAGGAGACTCGCTGAGCAGCGAAGATGCCCCAATTGTTTTTGAAGGGCTTACGTTTCCCACGCCAGTTATCTCTCTTTCCTTTGAGCCACGTAATAGTGATGACTCTCCTGCCCTCGAAAAGGCGCTTGAGCGGCTTCAAGCGGAAGATCCAACCTGTTCGGTTTCAGAAGACCGGGAAACAGGTCAACGGCTGCTTTCCGGAATGGGAGAGCTCCACTTGCAGGTGCTTGTAGAACGGCTAAAAAGCGATTTTGGTGTCGATGTTACCGTTGGGAAACAGCGTGTTGCCTATCGGGAGACCATTGCGGCTTCGGCATCGCAATCCCGGGAGTTTCGTCAGGCCTTGGCAGGAAAAGAGCAGTCGGTTACCCTCTCTATGCGGGTTGAGCCCTTGGATAGTCCTGGTGAGGATGTTCAGTTTGAAACAGCTCTCTCGCAGGAGTCCGATGTTCCTGAGGAGCTGGTTACGGCCTGTCGCGAAGGGGTGGAGTCGTGCCTTTCAGGAGGAGAAAAAAGCGGTTTTCCTCTTCGAGGTATTCGGGTGGTTCTTGAAAATGTTGGTGTCAATGAGGAAGAGACAACGCCCTTGGTGTGTCAAGTTGGAGCCTCTACGGTCTTTCGTGAGCTTTGCATGCAGGCGGGAGGGGTGATCCTTGAGCCAGTGATGAAAATAGAGATCGTTTCCCCTGAAGAGTACGTTGGTGCAATAATAAATGACCTAAACAGTAGGCGCGGGGTCGTACGGGGGATTGATATGAAGGAAGGGCGTCAGTACGTTCATGGTCTGGTTCCTCTGGCAGAAATGATTGGATATGCCACGGATATTCGCTCCATGAGTCAGGGGCGGGCAAATTATACCTTGGCATTTTCTGATTATCAGCATTGTGAATCTCGTATGGAAGAAGATATATTAAGGCGGATTGGAAGGGTTTTTTAAGAGGAAACCCTGAAAAGGATCGCAATCAATACAATATTGTGTAGGAGGATTAGACATATGTCTAAAGCAAAATTTGAACGTAACAAGGACCACATGAACGTGGGAACCATCGGTCACGTTGACCATGGTAAAACAACTCTTACTGCGGCTATTTGTACCACTCAGGCTGCTCGTGGCTTTGGTGATGCGCGTAAGTTTGATGAGATTGATAACGCGCCCGAGGAAAAAGAGCGTGGTATTACAATTGCGACATCGCACGTTGAGTATGAGACGGGTAGTCGTCACTATGCACACGTAGACTGTCCTGGTCACGCAGACTATATTAAAAATATGGTTACTGGTGCGGCACAGATGGATGGTGCTATTCTTGTTGTGTCTGCAGCTGATGGTCCCATGCCGCAAACTCGTGAGCACATCCTTCTTTCTCGTCAGGTTGGGGTTCCTAAAATCGTTGTATTCCTTAATAAGGTAGATATGGTTGACGATGAGGAGCTTCTCGAGCTTGTTGAGATGGAAGTTCGCGAACTTCTTGCTGAGTATGAGTTTGATGAAGAGACGCCGGTGATTCACGGTTCTGCTCTGAAGGCTCTTGAGGGTGATGAGTCTGAGATTGGTCAAGGCGCTATTGCACAGCTGATGGACGCTATTGATGAGACCTTTCCTCAGCCCCAGCGTGATACCGATAAGGATTTCCTTATGCCCATTGAAGATGTTTTTACTATTCAGGGGCGTGGTACTGTTGTAACTGGTAAGATTGAGCGTGGTGTGATTCACCCCAGTGATGATGTTGAGATTGTTGGTATCAAGGATACTCAAAAAACTACCGTGACTGGTGTTGAGATGTTTAGAAAGCTTCTTGATGAAGGTCAGGCTGGTGATAATGTTGGGTGTCTTATTCGTGGTATCGACCGTGACCAAGTAGAGCGTGGTATGGTACTGGCAAAACCCGGTTCAATTACTCCCCACACGAAGTTTAAGGCTGAAGTATACGTTCTTAGCAAAGATGAAGGTGGACGTCATAAGCCATTCTTCAGCGGCTATCGTCCTCAGTTCTATTTCCGTACTACAGACGTTACTGGTGATATTACCCTTGAAGAAGGTGTTGATATGGTAATGCCTGGTGATAAGGCGACATTTAATGTTGAACTTATTTGCCCCATTGCTATGGAAAAAGAGCTTCGCTTTGCGATTCGTGAAGGTGGAAGAACAGTTGGTGCTGGTCTTGTAACTGAGATTGTTGAGTAGGAGATAAGGTGACAGGCGAAAAAATTAGGATACGATTAAAGTCTTTTGATCACAGTATTCTTGATAAGTCAGCTTCTGATATTGTGCGGACTGCTAAAGGTGCCGGTGCCAGAATTTCTGGTCCGGTTCCTCTTCCGACAAAGAAGACTGTCTATACTGTGAATCGTTCACCTCACGTGAATTCAAAATCTCGTGAGCAGTTTGAGACACGGGTTCATAAGCGTCTTATTGATATTGTGGAATCAACCCCTCAAACGGTTGACTCTCTCATGAAGCTTGATCTGCCCGCTGGTGTAGACGTAGAAATAAAAGTGTGAACTAAAGGTAGGTTGAATTAGGATGCATGGACTATTAGGAAAGAAAATAGGCATGACCCGCATTATTGACCCTGAAACCGGAGTCGTCATTCCAGTTACGGCTATTGATGTTTCCGGGAACGTGGTGTTGCAGCGAAAGCGTGCTGACGTTGATGGGTATGAGGCGGTGCAGGTTGGTTTTGAGGCAGTGAAAGAGAAATCTGTTTCGAAGGCAGAGGCGTGTCATGCAAAAAAGTATGGTTCAGATCCGGTGCGCCACATACGGGAGTTTCCCGTTGATGCGTCTGAAGAACTTACTCCTGGCCAAGAGCTTGGGGTAGATGTTTTTAAAAATGCGTCTTTTGTGGATGTGACGGGTGTGACTAAGGGTCGTGGTTTTGCCGGTACCGTAAAGCGGTATGGGTTTGCTATCGGGCGGATGACGCACGGTAATACCAACAAGAGAGCACGTGGTTCTGTTGGTGCTGGTTCAGATCCGTCGCGTGTGTTTCCCGGGTTGAAAATGGCTGGGCAGTACGGTAATCAGCAGAAGACGACCATTGGGTTAGAGTTGGTTTCTGTGGATGCTGAGAAGAATCTGATTTTTGTGAAGGGATCTGTGCCCGGACGCAAAAACGGTCTGCTAAGCATTAGAAAAAACGTAGTAAAGGGTTAGGCGAAGAATAATGGAAGCAAAAGTGTATGATGTAAACGGTGTTGAAAAAAGCTCTGTTTCACTACCTGAAGCTGTATTCGGGTGTGAAGTGAATGAGGCTCTTGTTCATACTGTTGTGAAAGCCTATCTTGCAAATCAGCGTCAGGGTACTGCGAAGACGAAGGGGCGTTCTGAAGTGAGCGGTGGTGGCCGTAAACCCTTTCGTCAAAAGGGTACTGGTCAAGCACGTGCTGGTTCGAACACTTCTCCTCTGTGGATTCGTGGTGGTAAAGCTCATGGAGCTCAACCTCGTGATTACCGTCAGGGTCTCACAAAGAAGATGCGTCGTGGCGCCTTGGTGAGTGCTTACTCTGCTCGGGCAAGTGAAGAGAATGTGGCTGTTCTTGATGGTGCTGATTTTGTCGAGCCGAAGACTTCTCTATTTGCAGGTTTTCTTGACAAGATTGGGTTTTCAGGCAAAAAAGTTCTTGTTGTTATTTCAGATGACAGTAGGAATGTATATTTGTCGGGTCGAAATGTAAAGGGTGTTACTCTGCGCAGATACTGTGATGTATGTACCTATGATGTGGTGCATGCAGACAAAGTTTTGTTTGTAAATGAAGACCTGGTAAACAAGGTCGAAGGAGTAGTAAAAGGTGAGTAGACTCCATTCTATAATCAGTGCCCCTCTCATAACAGAAAAAACTGTAGAGCAGCAGCAAGAAGGCAAGTATGCCTTTAAGGTTCGGAAAGATTCAACTAAGGTTGAAATTAAGGAAGCTGTAGAGAAGCTCTTTGATGTGACTGTTGTGAGTGTGAATACTGCGAATTATACAGGAAAAACAAAGCGCGTTGGTCGCTCTGTTGGTAAGCGATCAGACTGGAAAAAGGCATATGTCCAGCTCCAGGATGGTGAGAGTATTAAAGAATTTGGTGAATTATAACATTAGGCGGAAGGAAATCAATGGCTATCAAAAGTTTTAAGCCGAAAAGTCCTACCCTTCGTTATAAGCGAATCCTGGACAAGAGTGAGCTTTGCAAAGATGCTCCTTGGAAGAGCTTGACAGCTCCAAAGAAGAGTACTGCCGGACGAAATGATTCCGGTCGTATCACTTCTCGGTTTCGCGGCGGAGGTCACAAGCAAAAGTATCGTATTGTTGACTTTAAAGGTAATAAGCACGGTGTTCCCGGTGTTGTAGAACGGATCGAATATGATCCTAATCGTACGGCAAATATTGCCCTTGTCAAATATGCTGATGGTGAAAGACGATATACCCTTGCCACATTAAACATGTATGTAGGAATGGAAATTATTGCAGGAGAAAACGTAGAGCCCAAAGAAGGCAATCGTCTTCCCCTAGGTAAGATTTATCCTGGGTATGATGTGTGTAATGTGGAAATGAGAGAAGGTAACGGTGGGAAAATGGTTCGCAGTGCGGGTACATTTGCCACGGTAGTTGCTAAGGATGGTGATAAGGTACAGCTTCGTCTCCCCTCTGGAGAAATTCGCGCTTTTAGAGAAACACTCTATGCGACAGTTGGTCAAGTAAGTAATGTTGATCATATGAATGAGGTAGGCGGTTCGGCTGGCCGGTCACGATGGAAAGGTAGAAAACCCCATGTTCGCGGTGTTGTGATGAACCCCGTGGATCACCCAATGGGTGGTGGTGAAGGGAAAACATCTGGTGGTGGACATCCCGTATCACCTTGGGGCAAGAAAGCCAAGGGACAGAAGACACGTAAGCGTGGAAAAGCTTCTGATAAATATATCGTAAAGAAAAGAAAATAAGGGTAGAAAAATGTCAAGATCAATTAAGAAAGGGCCATTTGTAGATGAACATCTTGCAAAAAAGGTCCGTAGTGCAGTAGAAAATGATGAGAAGTCTGTGATTAAGACATGGTCTCGTCGTTCTACTATTTTGCCTGAGTTTGTCGGTTTGACTTTTTCAGTACATAACGGTAATAAGTTCGTACCTGTGTATGTAACGGAGAATATGGTGGGGCATAAGCTTGGCGAGTTTGCGCCAACCCGCTCATTTCGCGGACATGCCGGAAGCGTTGCAAGGAGGTAATGGTGATGGAAGCAAAAGCTTTAGCAAAATATATCCGTTCCTCTGCCCAAAAATGCCGTTTAGTCGCTGATGAAGTACGAGGTAAGAAAGTTGGTGATGCCTTAAATCTTCTACGTTATTCTATGCAGAAAAAGGTATCTCTTGATGTAGAGAAAGTTATTCGTTCCGCTGTGGCAAATCTCGAAGAGATGAACTCAGATGTGAATGTGGATGTGGAAAACCTTGTAGTTCGGACTATTCAGATTGATGAAGGTCCAACCTTAAAGCGGTTTCGTCCTCGTGCACAAGGAAGAGCGGGAAGAATAAACAAACGTATGTGTCACATTAAGGTTACCGTTTCGAGCGAGGAGGCATAGTTGGGTCAGAAGGTTAGTCCAATAGGATTTCGATTAGGATATAATAGAGAGCACGAGTCAATTTGGTATAGTGATGATAAGTTCGCTGATAATCTAAAAGAAGACGAGTTGGTTCGTGGATATTTGGCAAAACGAATTGGTCAAGCGGGCTTGTCGCGGGTGTATATCGAACGTACTGCGAGTAAAGTTACTGTTACAATTTGTGCATCTCGTCCCGGTATTGTAATCGGGCGTAAAGGCTCAGAAGTTGAAAAGCTGAAGGCTGAGTTGCAGCGTATTACTGGCAAGGACGTACATATCAATGTTCGGGAAGTGAAAAAGCCCGAGATTGATGCGCAGCTTGTTGGTGATAATATTGCAGCACAGATTGAGCGTCGAATCTCGTATAAGCGTGCGGCCAAAAAGGCAATTCAAACAGCAATGCGTCTTGGTGCTGATGGTATAAAGATCCGTATTGCCGGTCGTTTGAACGGTTCAGATATTGCTCGCGGGGAAACCTATGGTGAGGGTCGAGTGCCTTTGCATACTCTTCGTGCAGATGTTGATTTTGCCTACTCCCGTGCATCGACACAGTACGGTGTTATTGGTATTAAAACATGGATTTGCAAGGGTGAAAAATTCTCCTTGAAGTCAAACAATAGCTAACTATGATTTGGAAAAAGGACAAAATATAAAATGCTTTCACCGAAAAAAGTAAAATGGCGTAAGCAGCAGCGTGGCCGAATGAGAGGTAAGGCTTCTCGTGGAAACAGAGTTTCCTTTGGGGAGTATGGTATTCAGGCCCTTGAGTGTGGGTGGATAACTTCTCAGCAGATTGAGGCATGCCGGGTTACCATAATGCGGACTCTCAAACGGGGCGCAAAGCTATGGATTCGGGTATTTCCTCATAAGTCGGTTACTGCTACTGCAGCGGAAACACGTATGGGTAAAGGTAAGGGTTCTCCAGAGTATTGGGTTGCTGTTGTAAAGCCTGGTACAATGATGTTTGAGCTTGCAGGTGCAAGCCATGAGAACTCCACGAAGGCTTTAAAGCTTGCTATGGATAAGCTGCCTATTAAAGCCCAGTTTGTTAAAAATGAAAATAGCTGAGGTGTATATGAAATCTGAAGAGTTAAGAGGTCTTTCTGTAGATTCTCTTGAGGAAAAGATAGGTGAGTTAGAGGATGAGTATTTCCAGCTCCGTTTCAAAAAAGAGATGGGACAGTTGGAAAATCCTCTTCAGCTTCGGGAAAAAAGAAGAGTTATTGCACGTGCAAAGACGATTCTTACAGAAAAAAGTAACGCTTAGGGTAGACTAATTGGAGAAAGTAATGGCTGAAAGAAATAATCGGAAAACACGAAACGGTGTAGTAACCAGTGCTAAGGCTGATAAAACTATTGTCGTGAATGTTCAGCGTCAGGTGGTACACCCTAAGTATGGTAAGATGGTGCGACTGAATAAGAAGTACAAGGCTCACGATGAACACAATACGTGTAATGAAGGTGATACTGTACGGATTATGGAAACGCGTCCGTTGTCTCGAACCAAGCGGTGGCGCCTTGTTGAGATCATCGAAAAAGCTCAGTAGCTGAGAGATACGAGGATATAATGTTACAAGTTGGATCAAAAATAAAAGTTGCCGACAACTCCGGTGCAAAGGTTGTTAAGTGCATTAAGGTGTTGGGCGGTGCAAAAAGACGTTATGCCAGACTAGGTGATGTCATTGTTGTGGCCGTACAGAGTGCTTCCCCTGGTGCGAATGTTGCAAAGGGTTCCGTGCAAAGAGCAGTAGTTGTAAGAACCGCCAAGGAATTTGGCCGTCGAGATGGTTCTTTTATCAAATTTAGTGATAATGCTGCGGTAATTATTAACGAGAATGGTGAAATGAAGGGGACACGCATTTTTGGTCCCATCGCTCGTGAGCTCCGTGAAAAAGGGCTTATGAGAATTGTTTCGCTTGCACCGGAAGTTCTTTGATAAGGAGAACAGAATGTTTAGAATAGTTAAGGGTGATACAGTTCAAGTTATTTCGGGGTCTGAAAAAGGTAACCGGGGTAAAGTAATTGAGCTGACCAAGGATAAAAATAAGGTAAAGGTTCAGGGCCTCAATATGGTTAAACGCCATGTGAAGCCTTCACAATCTAATCCTGAAGGTGGAATTATTGAAAAGGAAGCCTTCCTTCACATTTCAAATGTGATGATAGTAGATCCTAAGTCGGATAAACCGACACGGATTGGGGCTGGGTACGATAAAGATGGAAAAAAAGTAAGAGTAGCACAGGTATCTAAGGAGCAGTTAGATTGAGTACTGTAGCAAATAAATCTCGTCTTGAAGTAGCCTATGATAAAGATATTAAACTGGCTCTGAAAGAAGAGATAGGACAATCAAGTGTAATGGCCGTTCCTAAGCTTGACAAAATTGTTGTCAATATGGGTGTTGGTAATGCTACTCAGGATAAGAAATTATTGGAAGATGCACTCTACACTCTTACCATGATTTCAGGACAAAAGCCTGTGGTTACTACGGCACGTAAGGCGATTTCAAATTTTAAGTTGCGTGTTGGTATGCCCATCGGGTGTAAAGTGACTCTCCGCGGTAAACAGATGTACGAATTTTTCGATCGTCTCGTTTCTGTGGCACTTCCCCGAGTAAAGGATTTTCGTGGGATTTCTCCTAAATCCTTTGATGGGCAGGGTAATTATACTCTCGGTATTGAGGAAAATATTGTTTTCCTTGAAGTTGATCGCGATAAAATTTCCCGTATCATGGGTATGGATATTACGATCTGTACCACTGCAACTACTGACAATGACGGAAAAGCTCTTCTTGCGAAGATGGGCATGCCGTTTCGGAAGTAAAGAGGTTTGTTTTGGCTAAAAAAGCATTAGTAGAAAAATGTGAAAAAAAGCAGAAGTTTAATGTTCGTGAGTATAATCGGTGCAACAGATGCGGAAGACCTCGTGGATACATGAGAAAATTCGGTATTTGCAGAATCTGTTTTAGAGAACTTGCGAGCGCTGGAAAAATTCCCGGTGTGGTAAAATCCAGCTGGTAGATTGGTAAGGAGAAAAACATGGTAACTGATCCTATAGCGGATATGTTTACAATAATACGGAATGGGGTACGGGCAGGTCGTCGCTCTGTTTCTATACCTGCTTCTCGTGTAAAAAAAGAGATTACTGATCTCTTGAGCAGCAATGGGTTTATCTCGAAATATGCCTTTGTTGACGATGGAGTACAGGGTGAGATTAAGATTTTGCTGAAGTACGATGATCGTGAACGTGCTGCTATTCAAGATATTCAGCGGGTGAGCAAACCGAGCCGAAGAGTATACTCCTCTGCCGATGAGCTTCCACGTGTACTTGGTGGTTTAGGGATGTGTATTGTCTCTACCAACAAGGGTGTTATGTCTGATTACCAATGTCGTAAAGAGAATGTTGGTGGTGAAATCTTAGGAAAAATCTGGTAACCGGGGAGATTACATTGTCTCGAGTAGGAAAAAAAATAATATCGATTCCTGAAGGTGTTACCGTTACCCTTGACAAAGCGACTGTTTTTGTCAAGGGGCCAAAAGGTGAGCTTTCTCAGGAAGTTTTTGATGGATATACAGTGCAGATAGATGGTTCTACTGTTTCAGTGGTTGCTGACGGAGAAGATAAATCCTATTTCCCCAAGTGGGGGCTTCTCACTCGCCTTATTGAGAATATGGTGACAGGAACGTCCGTAGGGTTTTCAAAGCAGCTTGTCGTGGATGGTGTTGGGTATAAATCTGCTGTTAAAGGAGATGTTCTCACCATTAATGCGGGTTTTTCACATCCTTTTATGTATAAAGCTCCTGAGGGAGTGGCATTTCAGGTTGAGGGAAATACTGTAACAGTATCCGGCTATGATAAACAGGTTGTTGGACAGGTAGCAGCTGAAATACGGGCAATTCGTCCTCCTGAGCCATATAAAGGCAAGGGTATTCGCTATGCTGACGAACATATTATCCGCAAAGAAGGTAAAACCAGTGCCTAGTTAGGCCCTGTGTTAATCAAGGTATATATATGGCGAAATTAAGCAAAAACGCAAAAAGAAAAAAACGAGCATTTCGGGTTCGGAAAAAGATTACCGGGACCGCAGAGAGACCCCGTTTGAGTATCTTTCGAAGCAATAAGAATTTTTCTGCGCAAATTATCGATGATATGAAGGGCGAAACTCTGTGTTCAGCCAGTAGTCTGGATGCGAAAATTTCTTGTGATGGGAAAACCAAAACAGAAATTTCGCAAGCCGTTGGTGCATTACTTGCCGAAAAGGCGAAAGAAAAAAATATTACCACCGTCGTGTTTGACAAGAACGGATTTCCCTTTACCAGCAATCGGGTGAAGATGTTCGCAGATGCTGCACGGGATCAGGGTTTGCAATTTTAATGGAGGCTATCCTTGGCTGAAAATAAAACGACTGAACTGAAAGACAGTTTGATAAATATTAATCGTGTATCAAAGGCTGTAAAGGGCGGGCGAAATTTTGGTTTCGCAGCGCTTGTTGCAGTCGGTGATGAAAATGGTACCATAGGACTTGGCTCTGGTAAAGCTTCGGAAGTTGCTGATGCAATCAAAAAAGCAGTGGATGATGCAAAGAAAAATCTCTTTAAAGTAGCCGTGGTTGACGGTACTATTCCACACCAGGTGGAAGGGCGTTTTGGATCTGGTCATGTGTTCATGAAGCCGGCAGCAAAAGGTACCGGTGTGATCGCCGGTGGGCCTGTTCGTATTGTTCTCGAGCTGGCGGGTGTACAGAATATCCTTACCAAAAATCTTGGAAGCCGTAATTTCTACAATGCTTCTAAGGCAACACTGGAAGGCCTGCTTTCTTTGAGAACCAAAGAAGAGATTGAAAAACTTCGTGGTGTATCGCTGTAAAGGAGTGAAGCATGGCAACAAAGATTAAGATTACAAAAACAAAGAGCGACATAGGAAGCTCTCAGCGTCAAAAAGATACCTTAAAGGCGCTTGGGCTGGGACGGATGCTTTCTTCCACCGTGAAGGAAAATAGCGATTGCATACGTGGAATGGTTAATAAGGTTTCACACCTTGTTAGCGTAGAAGAAGTGGAGGCGTAATAATGCTTAAACTGAATGAACTTCATCCGGTTGATGGTGCGGTGAAAAAGAAGAAACGTGTTGGACGCGGTAATGGTAGCGGTTTAGGCAAAACAGCAGGCCGGGGTCATAATGGTGCCCGTTCACGGAGTGGATATACGCAAAAGCCCTATTTTGAAGGTGGACAGCTTCCTATTATAAAACGTCTACCAAAACGTGGGTTTACAAGTCCCTTCAAGAAATCCTATCAGGTTGTTAACCTTACTGATATAGAGCGAGTTGCTACGGCAACCGGTTTAACAGAGTTTACTCTCGAATCCATGGTTGGGTGCGGTTTGGTTAAAAATGAGAAGAAGCTTGTAAAGATTCTTGGTGAAGGAACATTGTCAACCAGCGTAACCGTTTTGGCTGACGCTTTTTCGAAAAGTGCTCAGGAGAAAATTAGTAAGGCTGGTGGAAAGGCTGAGGTGGTAGACCGTGCTTGATACATTTATAAACATGTTTAAGGTACCGGAACTCCGCAAACGCTTGGGTTTTACTGTTCTGATGATATTAATATACCGTGTGGGAGCTCATATTCCCACACCTGGTATAGATATCCAGGCTTTGTCCAATGTCTTTGAGCAAGCAAGGCAGGGGGGTGCTGGTGGTTTACTGGATATGTATGACATGTTCGTTGGAGGGGCCTTTGAAAAAGCAACAATCTTTGCCCTCGGCGTAATGCCGTACATAAGTGCGTCCATTATTGTTCAGCTCTTGGGAACGGTTTTTCCGTATTTCCATAAATTACAAAAAGAAGGCGCTGAAGGAAAGAAAAAGATCACTCAGATTACTCGCTATTTAACCCTCGTAATTGCCTTAGTCCAGGCAGTTGGTGCGAGTCTCTTTCTTGCAGGACGCCCCGGAGGACATGATATCGTCATGGGATCTCTTTCGGGACTCCAGTTTGTACTTTTGACTACCTTAAGTTTAACAACGGGGACACTTTTTGTTATGTGGCTTGGGGAGCGAATTACCAATAGCGGGATCGGGAATGGTATTTCCCTCATGATTCTTATCGGTATTATTGCGACTATGCCTCATGCAACAATTAATGTTCTTTCGGATGTTCAGTCTGGTACAATGCATGTTTTTCGAGCAGGTCTTATATTGGCGATTATACTCGCCCTTACAGCATTTATTGTGTTTGTACATCAAGCGACGCGACGTATCCCTATTCAATCGCCAAAGCGATCTGTTGGGGGTGGTGTTACAGGAGGGCAAAATACTGTACTTCCTCTTCGCTTGAACATGGCGGGGGTAATCCCAATTATTTTTGCCTCTTCTGTTATGATGCTTCCAGGTTTTGTTTTTGGTGTGTTTCAAAATAATGAAGGTTTCCTTGGCAATGTTGTGAATACGTTAAGCCCTTATTTTCAGATGGGTGGTTTCTACTATTCCCTCTTTTTTGCTTTGATCATAATTTTCTTTACTTATTTTTACACAGCGATTATATTTAACCCGGTTGACATAGCAGAGAATTTAAAACGTTCTGGTGGTTTTATCCCCGGAATAAAGCCCGGATATGATACGTCGCAGTATCTAAGTGGTGTGCTCAATCGAATTACACTCCCCGGGTCTGTATTCCTTGCATTTGTTGCCATTGTTCCATTTATGTTACGCGGCGCCATGGGCGTTCAGTTTTATTTAGGTGGAACAAGTATCCTCATTGTTGTAGGTGTTGCCATAGATACATTACAGCAAATTGAGTCGAAGCTTCATGCAAGAAATTATAGTGGATTTATGAAAAAGGGATCCTTGAAGGGAAGAATTTCCAATGGCTAAACAGGAAAATATTCAGGTTGAGGGTAAGGTTGTTGAAACGTTACCTAATGCAAAGTTTAAGGTTGAATTAGATAACGGCCATGTGATTGATGCGCATATCTCCGGAAAAATGCGGATGTTTTATATTCGTATTCTTCCCGGTGATAAGGTATTGGTTGAGCTATCCCCCTATGACCTAAACCGAGGTAGAATTACCTACAGGTATAAGTAAGGAGATTATTGTGAAAGTTAGGGCGTCAGTAAAGAAAATTTGTGATGACTGTAAAATTATAAGAAGAGAAGGCGTTGTTCGGGTAATCTGTAAGAAGAACCCACGTCATAAACAGCGTCAAGGCAAGTAAAAAAGGAGAAAATGTGGCTCGAGTTGCTGGTGTAGATATACCTGATAATAAAAGAGCGATCATATCGCTTACGTATATTTTCGGCGTTGGTAAGAGTACAGCGGCTGAAGTTCTTAAAAAAGCCGGTGTGAGTGAAGATGTAAAGGTAAAAGAGCTTGAAGAGGCAAAGCTTGATGAAATTCGTAACCTTCTTGAGGAGTACCAAACAGAAGGTGAATTGCGTACCAAAGTTCGTATGGACATTAAACGTCTAATGGATATTGGTTCGTATCGCGGAGAACGTCATAAAAGAAGATTGCCCCTTCGTGGTCAGAAGACTAAGACCAATGCTAAGACAAGTAAAAACGTAAAAGATTGTTTTAAAAAATTGTGAAAAGGTTTTTAAAATATGGCAATAAAGAAAATAAAAGAAAGTTCCTGCTTCCGGTATCGTTCATATCCGGGCAACTTTTAATAATACTATTGTTAATGTTTCTGATACAGATGGAAACATTCTGGCCTGGAGCACTCCTGGTAAAACAGGGTTTAAGGGTTCACGTAAGAGTACAGCCTTTGCTGCTCGTGTTGCCGCAGAAGAAGTGTCTGAAGCAGCGTTTTACAAGGGAATGAAAACTGTGGAGATTCACGTTCGTGGAGTCGGTAATGGTCGTGAAGGTGCTATCAAAGCAGTAGCTGCAGCTGGTCTTAAGGTAACTGCGATAAAAGATCTTACGGCTGTGCCCCATAACGGGTGTAGACCTCCCAAAAAACGTAGAGTGTAGAAGTTAACATCGGAGAAAATAGATGAAGTGGAAATCACTTTTGATGCCCAAGGGCATAACTGTTGAAAATCCTAATGATATCCCGAATTATGGCAAGGTAATTGTTGAACCTCTCGAGCGGGGGTGGGGACATACTATCGGAAATGGGCTTCGCCGAGTAATGCTCTCTTCTCTGCAGGGTGCTGCTGTGACATCAATACGTATTGATGGAGCTCTTCACGAATTTTCCACCGTTTCCGGTGTAAAAGAAGATGTTACCGATATTATTCTGAATATTAAGAAGCTACGCCTTCGTTTGATTGCGGATGAGCCGCAAACTTTGAAGGTTAACTTGAAGGGGTCTGGTGTTGTAACTGCTGGAGACATTGAGGATAATCCTAATGTAGACGTTTTAAATCCCGATCTTGTTCTTGCTACAGTAAATGAGGATGCAGATTCTTCTATCGAAATGTACGTTTATGATGGAAAAGGGTATGTTGCATCAGATGAGAATAAGAAAGAGGATGACGATATTACTTCGATTCCCATTGACGCTATTTTTTCTCCGGTAACCCGTGTAAACTATGCCGTGGAAAGTATTCGGGTTGGGCAACGAGCCGATTTGGATAAACTCGTCATGGACGTATGGACCGATGGGTCTTTGTCAATTCATGAAGCTGTTGGGTATAGCGCAAAGATTTTTTATGACCATCTTGATCGCCTTATCAATATTGACGCCAAATTTGAGTCGATTGAAGAGGAAGTGGTAGATGAGAAAACAGAGAAATTGCGACAGTTGCTTCTTACCAAAATTGATGACCTTGAATTGTCCGTTCGTTCAAACAATTGTCTCCGTGCGGCGAATATCCGAACTCTTGCTGATCTCGTGAGAAATCAAGAGTCAGATATGTTGAAGTATAAAAACTTTGGAAGAAAATCTCTTGTTGAGCTCAATCAAGTCCTCGCTGATAAGGGTCTTGCCTTCGGCATGGATATTGATGACATTATGGGTGACGACGAAGAATAAACAAATTTGTGAAATTAACAAATAGGATCGAATAATGCGTCATTTAAAGGCTGGAAGAAAACTTAACAGAACGGCAAGCCACCGTAAAGCTATGTTTGGCAACATGGCGGCTTCTTTGTTCAAACATGAGCGTATAACCACTACTTTGCCCAAGGCAAAGGAATTGCGTGGTGTTGCAGAGCGGTTGATTACTCACGGTAAAAAGGGTAATTTAAACGGTGTGCGGAGTATTGCAAAGGTGATTAAAGACAAGAAACTCATTCATAAAATCACTGCTGATATTGCTCCCGGATATGCTGACAGAAACGGTGGATATACACGTATTCTGAAGCTTGGGCCTCGCAAAGGAGATAAGGCTGAAATGGCTATTATTGAACTTGTGGGACGGAGTACATCAGTATCAGAAGAGCCTGCTGAGCAGTAGATTTATGTTCAGATTCTAGGATGGAGATATCCATCCTTCTGCAATGAGTACATCTGTAGCCTCCCTCAGGGAGGCTTCTTTTATGGGGTGAAGCGTAAATCCGCGACGTTCCATCCCTCGAAACCAAGTTCGCTGGCGTTTTGCAAACTGTCTGATACGTATCGAGAGCAGTTCACGCATCCGCTCTTTGGAGTATTTGCCAGATATATAGTCTCCAATAATCCGATACTCCAATCCTAATAAATGAAGACGTTCCAGGGGTATTCCACGTGAAATGAGCTCCTGTACCTCTTCAACCATCCCCTCAGAAAGTCGTTGGTCAATACGTGCCTCAATGCGTTCTATAAGTTTATTTCTATCCCATTCGATAGAAAGTATCAAGGGGTGAGTTTCTACGAAAGAATCGCTACTGTACCGTAGAGGCGAATGCCGTCTATATTTGCCAATTTCTAAGGCACGAATAATTCGTTTACTACTTGATAGATCTGTATTCTTTGCCAAGTCAGGATAGTTTGAGATGAGGGTACGGGAGAGCTCCTCCTTGGAATACTCCATGAACCGCTGACGAAAGGAAGGATTTTCAGGGACATTGGGAATTTTATAGCCGCGTAGAATCGCCTCTATGTACAGTCCTGTACCACCACATACTATTGGATGGTTATACTGTTCTCGTCGAAGTATTGAATAGGCTGATTCAACATAATCATAGAGAGTGAAAACCGTTTCTGGCTCAGTGATGTCAATCATTTCATAGGGAATAGCTGTTCCTTTGTACCAATATTCTGATAAGTCTTTTCCAGTTCCAAGGTCAAGTCCGTGGTATACTTGTCGAGAATCGGCAGAGATAATTGTACTCCCTAAAATGTGTGCCAATTTTACCGCGAGAGATGTTTTTCCCGAGGCTGTTGGCCCAAGTAACACAAGAATGTTATTTTTTTCTGACACGTTTCTATTTCTCCCCTTGGATTTTTCTTTTGCTATGCTATAATATACATTACCCGTACTATTGTAACCCCACACAAGTAGAAGAGTTGCATGGAACAAAATGAGATAAAAAATTCGTATTGGGATGTTATTCTCAATCTTATAGAAAAGACTCTTGAAGAAGATAAAAATAATATTAAGGGAGTAATCTCTAAATTTAAGCTTCTTATTGATTTTGCTATTGCGCCTCAACAACTCTCTCATGTGGAAAACGCGCCCTACCCTGATCCTGAGGAATTAAAAAAGCTTCATGGTCTGCGATTTTATTATGTATCAGATTGGATTATTGAGATTATTGATATTTTCACCATGGTTGAGGAAAAACGTGATATCCTCGATAATTTACGCCATTTAAAAACAGCCCTGGCAGAAATTGAAGATAAGATTAAGGAGCGTCAGCAGGAGCGCTATGATTATTTACGTGGGGTTATTGATTTCTCCAGTGAAGGGGCGTATTTAGCCCGTCGGGTGTTAATGAGCCTTCCCCGTGTTGATGATGTACGATATACGGCTATATACAAAAATGAAAAAACCGCGAGTGGTACCTACTTTAATGTGAACGAAAAAAAGAGTTTGCCGGTGAACGTATTTGGGTGATAAAACAGGATCGAAAAATCGAAGAGATGATGCGTCAGATAGAAGATCGCCGAGATCGGCTTGAAGCACGCCGTCACTTTGAATCTGTGGCAACTCTTTTGCAAGATAAGCTTCGCATAGAACGAGCAATTGATCGTTTACGGAGAAAACTGATAGATATCAGTAATGAGGTAGATGGAATTTCCGGAGCTGTTCTTGGAACCACCATTCGAAACAATATGATACGTATTCGCCATCTTTTTGAAAAGAATCTCGAAGCAATAAAAGGAAGTAGTGGGTTTTTCTATAATTACGATGAGAATTTTATTTCTATCCGTGAGGTATATGACGTCTTTCGCCATATTATCGAGTTTATTCAAACAATTTTTGATAATAAGTATGTTACGGCCATGGGGGCTCCAAAAATCCTCATAATTCCGGGAAATGGAAACACTTTATACGATTATCGAGAGAATCTTTTTGTGGTGCCTCTTACTCCAGTAAGCGATTTAGAGACATCCATAACGGCAGGAATCAGCCAATATATTCGTCACTATAATTATTCAAGATCGCTTATTCATGAGTTTAACCAGCTTTTTAACGATGGGGCTATCCATAAAGAAGAAAATGAAATAGAACGGTTTAATACACATTTGGCAAAATGGCTTTTCTCAGAGTATCGTGGGTTTAAAGTGTTTGATAAGCCGATACGAGAGTATTTTACTACCTACTTTTCCCCACAAAAAGGACTAATCTACTGCCCCATAGAACTACTGCCTGGTGTTAAAACACCGCAACAGGAGAATTTATTCATAAAAGATATTAAGGTAGATGTGAATCTGGGAGATCCTTCTCCGGAAAATATTTGGTATATCTCAATTATCGAATATCGTCGGGGACGCTTAAAAAAATGCAGGAATTATTTAAAAAAGCTGATACGTACAACTTCAGAGTATATTTTTGCGTATTATAATTTGGGCATTGTCTGCCAGGAACTTCGTGAAACGAAGGAGGCCGAACAGTATATGACTCAATTTATTGAGAAAAGTGAGCCTTCGTGGTGGACGATTCAGGCAAAACACTTTTTAAACAGCAAAAATGAAACTACATGAGAGGTACGCGTGGAACATTTACCCGTCGTGGCTATCGTTGGAGCTCCCAATGTGGGAAAATCCACGCTATTTAATCGTATTATTCGCAGAAAGATAGCCGTTATTGATGACATGCCTGGTGTTACACGGGATCGTAATTATATAGATTCTGTATGGAATGGAGTCCGGTTTACCTTGGTAGATACAGGCGGGATTATTCCTGACACCAAAAAAGAGCTGGATCTTGAAGTTAATAGGCAGGTTGAGATAGCTCTTGAAGAAGCTGATGTTGTTGTTTATCTTGCTGATGCACAGCAGACTCCAACCTATGCCGATATTGAAATTGCGGCACGGCTACGTCGTGGTATGAATGAAGAACAGATTCTTCTTGCCGTAAATAAGTGTGATACCCGTGATGCAGAGTTGACTATTCCCTCATTTTGGGAATTAGGTGTGGGGAAACCCTATGCCATATCAGCGGCCCATGGTCAGGGGGTCGCGCATTTTCTTGATCGTGTTGTGGAGCGTCTCCATAAAAATTATGATTCTAAGGGGACATACCACTCGTATTCACTCAGTGTTGCTGTGATTGGTCGCCCCAATGCGGGGAAGTCATCCTTGGTAAACGCGCTGTTACAAAATGAGAGAACCATTGTGAGTGAAGTTGCTGGAACAACCCGAGACTCCATTGATACTGTTTTTGAGTATGAAGGTGAGGCCGTAAAACTTATTGATACGGCGGGGTTGCGTAAGAAAGCACGGGTAAAGGAGAGTGTTGAGTATTATTCAAATCTCCGTACGTTGCGCAGTATTTACCGTGCGGATGTTTGCTTATTGTTAATGGATACCACAGAACCACTCACAACCCAAGATATGCGAGTTATACGCCGGGTTAAACATGATAATCGCGGCTTGATTCTTATTTGGAATAAGTGGGATCTTATCGAAAAGAATTCAAAAACCTTCGATATACTCGTAAAAGAGACTCGCGCGTCCTTTCCTGAACTCCACAATATCCCCATGATTTCCATTTGCGCTCTTTCAGGGTTGCGGGTACAACGTGTACTTGACATGGCCTTTGCGGTACAAAAGTCCCTGAATAGACGAATACCACGGTATGAGTTGGAACGTGCCTTTGAATGGTGGGTGAAAACCAACCCCCATCCGTACACGGTGGGAGAAAAAATAAAATTCTTCAGTATTAAACAGGAAAAAACAAACTATCCTCATTTCATCGTGTTTTGCACGAATCCTCATCGTATGACCGATGCGTATTGCAATTATTTACGCAATAAATTGGTGAGTACCTTTGATTTTACGGGTACCTTTGTTAAACTCGATTTCAGACTTCCAGGAAAGGCTCGTAATCGTGGGGGCGATGAGGATGTGACCGGTTTTGTGAAGGAGTATACCCTATGAACGTCGGAATTCTTGGTGCGGGAAGTTGGGCCATTGCCCTTGCGTCACTCATAGGAAGTCGTGGTCATGCGGTCTCTCTTTGGGAGTATAATCGCGACGAAGCAGAAATGATTCGGCAGAAACGAGAGCACCCTGTGAAACTTCCGGGGGTCTTTCTTGATCCGTCCATAGAGATTACTTCACGCGTAGAGGATCTCTTTGAACCAGTTCCCGATATTATTATCATTGCAGTACCGACACAATTTGTTCGGGCCGCTCTTGCTGCTGTATGGAAGGGGGTTCCACGAGAGACCCTTGAAATGGTCGGTGGTTGGCTTATTGTTTCGAAGGGGATTGAAAATAGCAGTAACGCCCTTCTTACGGATGTACTGAAAGATACGATTCCTGTCTGTACTGATGACACCATTGCGGTCCTTTCCGGTCCGTCTCATGCAGAAGAGGTGGGGCGTGGGGTTCCTACCACAGTCGTTGCCGCTTCGCAAAATGAAGGCTTTGCAGAAACAATTCAAGAGTATTTCTCAACCCGCTTTTTTCGTATTTATACAAATACCGATATTGTTGGCGTGGAACTTGCCGGAAGTGTTAAAAATGTCATTGCCCTTGCAGCTGGTATTTGTGATGGTCTTTCCTTTGGAGATAATACCAAGGGGGCTCTTTTGACACGGGGTATGGTTGAAATGGCACGGTTAGGACAAGCCCTCGGGGCGAGTGAACATACTTTTAGCGGCCTTGCCGGCTTTGGCGATCTTATTACAACCTGTTTTTCTCAACATAGTCGTAATCGGCGAATGGGAGAACTGCTTGCCTCCGGTAAAAGTTTAGCCCAAGCCCTTGAAGAAATGACCATGGTGGCGGAGGGGGTAACAACGGTAACGTCGCTACATGAGTTATCGAAAAAGCATGGTGTTGATATGCCCATAACAGAAAAAATCTACGAAGTGCTGTATTCAGGGGTTTCTCCCGAACAGGCGGTCATGGATCTCATGTGTCGAACCCACAAGCCAGAACGGTACTGAAATAGTATGCAAAAAAGCATCTTTTCTTTTTTTCAAGAAGAACTTAAAGCGTCGCATATCCCATGGTGGGAGTGGGATCTTCTCACAAATAAGGTCGTTACAAGCCCCTTAAAAGTAACCATGCTCGGGTATGGGCCGGATGAGTTTGTCGGATGCGGCTACTAAGCATTCACGGATTTGCTTCATCCGGAGGATTATCCCCGTGCCATGGATGCCATGGAAAAGTATCTTCGGGGTGACGCTTCTCTCTACCGTATTGATTATCGCATTCGTGATGTGTATGGAGAGTACCATTGGTATATGGACCGCGGGGTATGGCAAACGCGTGATGCTGCAGGGAGAATATCCTCAATGCTCGGAGTTGTTATTGACCTTGGGTCATATATTGCCAATGATGCATTTATTCCAGCTATTCGAAAGCTGGTACATGCGGCTGTCCAAGGAACAGATACACCCCGACTCTGTGTACAGTGCGGAAGTCTTCATACATCTTCGGGGCAATGGGCTCTGGTTGAAGAGGAGGTCTTGGAACAATTTCCTCAAGTTGTTGTATCCCATACCATTTGTCCTTCATGTATCCGAAAGCTGTATCCTGAGTTAGCTGATCACGTATAATTTTTTGGCATGTTCTGTGCTTTCTTGCACTGAAGTGTTTTCTAAGATACTCTGTATATGTACCAATAACAGAATGGAGTTGTAAATGGGCAAGAAAATAGTTGTTGTGGGTGGTGTTGCTGGTGGTGCAAGTTTTGCAGCGAGAATGCGACGTTTAGATGAAACCGCTGAGATCATTCTCTTTGAGAAGGGAGAGTATATCTCCTTTGCCAATTGTGGATTACCCTATCATATCGGTGAGACTATTCCTGAGCGGGATGCTTTGATTGTACAAACTCCAGAGAGCTTTTCCGCACGATTTGGTGTTGATATTCGGACAGGAAGCACGGTTCTTGGAGTAAATCCTGAGAAAAAAGAGATTCAGATTTCCAGACCAGACGGAGAGTATACTGAAAGTTATGAATACCTTCTCCTTTCGCCGGGGGCATCGCCGATACGACCTCCCTTGCCCGGCATAGATCTTGATGGGATTCACACCCTACGAACAATTCCTGATATGGATGCTATTAAGGCGCAGGTTGATGAGCAGAACGTGCAGAATGCTGTTGTGATTGGTGGGGGCTTCATTGGGCTTGAAACGGCTGAAAATCTGCGCCATCGCGGTGTATCCGTATCCCTAGTAGAATTGCGTGATCAGGTGTTTGTTCCTGCAGACCAAGAGCTTGCCCACGTACTCCATGAACACCTTCGTCTTCATGGTATTAAGCTCTTTTTAGAAGATGGTGCGCAGGAGTTCCGTGAAGATGGAGATGCCCTTTCAGTAGTATTGCAAAGTGGTACAACCCTACAGGCAGACATGGTTATTCTTGCCATAGGGGTAAAACCTGATACGGCGTTTCTGGAAGATTCTGGGATAGAGCGCTCGAAAACCGGTGCGGTGGTGGTTACGAAAACAATGCAGACAAATTATGATAATATCTTTGCTGTGGGAGATGCCGTAGAAGTACGTGAGTTTATTTCTAAGAAGGCTGTGTCAATCCCCTTGGCCGGCCCTGCAAATAGACAGGGGCGCATTGCTGCTGACTGTATCGCCGGGATAAAGAGCACGTATAAAGATACACAGGGAACATCGGTGTGTAAGATATTTGATTTGACCGCTGCCGTAACCGGAGTAAATGAGAAAAATGCTCGTGCGTGGGGTATTCCATTTACAAAAATATATACACATTCTGCGAACCATGCTTCGTATTATCCGGGAGCATATCAAATGTCTGTGAAAACTCTTTTTGATCCTGCAACGGGGAAAATTATTGGAGCCCAAATTGTGGGTAAAGAAGGGGTTGATAAGCGTATCGATGTATTTTCCGTGGCTATTCGGCATGGCTTAACAGTGGATGATCTTGCAGAGTTGGAACTTGCCTATGCTCCTCCCTACGGAAGTGCTAAAGATCCCGTAAATATGGCTGGGTTTGTTGCACAAAATTATCGTGCTGGCCTGAGTGATCTTATGTATGCAGAAGAGGTTCACCATGCGGTGAATCAGGGGAGTATTCTCCTCGATGTGCGGACTTTGGAAGAATATGAGTTGGGGAGTATTGACGGAGCTTTGCATGTTCCCTTGGATGAGCTGAGAACTCGCCGCCACGAGCTGGATAGCACTCGACCAATTATCGTCTTTTGTCAGGTGGGCCTGCGAGGTCATGTTGCCTCTCGCATTCTTTCTCAAGCGGGGTTTTCCGTAAAAAATCTTTCCGGTGGATACAAAACCTACCAATGGTATTATGGTATGGGGGTAGATGCTGCATATGAAGAACCTTTCTCTCAGGGCAGTTGTTCTGCGCCGGACCATGATCCTCAAGAGAAAAAGCCTGACGTATCTATTGATGCTGGGGGAATACAGTGCCCCGGGCCGGTTATGAAGCTACGTGATGCCTTAGCATCTCTTTCTCCGGGACAAATTGTGGAGATACGGGCAACGGAGTCTGGGTTTGTCAAAGATCTTCCTGCATGGTGTTCGCGTACGGGACATCGGCTTGTTTCTCTTACCAATGAAGCGGGGGCCTTTCTTGCCCGCGTTGAGAAAGGGGATGGGGGGGGAGCCACTCTGCCCATGTTGGTGGGAATAAAAAACCATGGTTATTTTTCCAATGATTTTGATCGACTCATGGCCTCATTTATTATTGCAAATGGAGCCGTATCTATGGGAAGCGAGGTGACTCTCTTTTTTACCTTTTGGGGGCTGACGTTGTTGCGAAAAGATTCAAAGGAGAAAATAGAGAAAAAGGGTATGGAGAAAATGTTTTCTGCCATGATGCCTCGGGGGGCAAAAAAAATGCGCCTTTCAAAAATGAATATGGGCGGAATTGGTACGGCACTTATGCGCCGGGAGATGACAAAAAAGCAGGTTTTCTCCTTGGAGCAGCTTATAGAGCAGGCACGTGAAAACGGCGTCAAAATGGTTGCTTGCGCCATGTCAATGGATATTATGGGGATAAAAAAAGAAGAACTTATTGAGGGGATTGAGTTTGGCGGTGTTGCCTCATATCTGAAGGAAGCTGATGAATCATCGTATAATCTTTTTATCTAATACGCCATGGGAGAGCAGCTACTTCACTATTTGGTGATTTTCTTCTGATTACAAGGGTGTACAAAACATATTTTACACGTGCGTAAAAAGGAGATACTGTATGGCAATACTTATTCTAATAGTGGCGATGTTTTTAAGTGGATGTGGCGATTCGACCCCCGTCGGAGGCAGTTCCGGCGGGTATTTTGATGGACCCTACTATGAAGATCCGTATTGGGATGACGGGTGGTATGAAAGCACCCAGTATGTACGTCAATGGAGCGACTACCGTAATGGTACGTACCGTGCGTACTTACGTTCAAGCAGTCATCACGGAGCTTTGCTTCCGGTTAATTTTACATCTGGTAAATATTATTTCGAGGTGAATCCACGGACATCGCATACACGGGGAGGCATATTTGTCTCATATTATGATTATAAGCATCACTATCTTCGTGATAAGAAAATCTATTTACCGAGAGATCAGAATACGGTGTTTGCACTTCCCGGCAATCCTTCTATGGTACAACTTCATCTGGACGATGATTTTTCGGGCGAATTTGATTTTAAAACCTGGCAACGCCGTGGCAGCGATGATGATATTATTATTGTCGACCCAGATTCTCCCTCAAAGTTTAGTTGGGTGTTTAATACGGCAGATTTAGAAAATAATTTTATTCGAAGAAATATCCATTTTTCCCGAAGAAAATACCGGTACTCTATTCAGTCTTCCCATGTACGGAGCACAGGAACAATTCAGATACGTCTATACGGCTATAATGGAGAGGTAATCCATAATCGTGAATTATCCATAAATGGTGATATGAATGACACGAGTAACTTGACTGGAACTCCTCCTCAGTTTATAGAGATTGATTACAACAACTTTTCCGGTACCATGCGCCTCACTATTGAGGAGCTGTAGGAGGAAAGTCAGGAGAGGCGGTTATGGAGAGACTAACCATGGTGTCGTCAGAAAAAATAAATTTCCCCTCCACAAAGCGTCCTTCGAGCATGAGTGGAAGCCAGTATTTATCATCTTCCCACATGTTTTCATAGGGGATCTTTTTGAGGGGACACCAAAAGGGGGTTGCCTCGTCACTTTCTTGAGGGGAACCGGAGAAGGTATTGGTGAAATAAACAAAGGCTTTTATGGAATAGCCATCCTGAAAAATAAATTGTAGCGACGCAACATAGCGAAGGTGTGTGGGCGTCAGAAAGACCTCTTCCTGACACTCTCGTACAGCTGCTTCTTCTGGACTTTCTCCTGCTTCAATTCTTCCGCCCGGAGCGTTGTATTTGCCTGCTCCAAGACCTCGTTTTTTTTCTATAAGCAAAAGATCTCCCCCAGAACGTTGCATGAACACTAGCACTGCTTCATCAACAAAGGGGTAGGTTTCCCAAGATATGTGCGCACAATTAGTTATGGTCTGTTTCATACGATCCTCCTACGCAGTTTGTAATGAGGGCTCCTGCCAAGGTAAATCCGAAAATTCCCGTTATGTGAACCAAGGATCCATTCCCACTCTCTTCAAGGGATGTTTCCATGTTTTTCCCCGGTTCATCACTAAAGACAACGGTGAAATCGAGGGGGATTCTCTGTGCACGTAGTTGTTTTCGAACTACCTTGGCAAGGGGACACCCGTGGGTTTTTTTCATGGTGGAGAGGCGTATTCGAGAGGGGTCTTTTTTTAAGGCCGCTCCCATGGAAGATAAAAGAGTTGCTTCCGATGCAAGACTTTCCCGTATCAGGTGTATTTTATCGGGTACACTATCAATGGCATCAATAATATAGTGATAGTCTGAAAGGGGAAATTGCGGTGCCGAATCCGGGGTATAGCGTTCCATACGGTGGTGTACCTCTGCTGCGGGAGCTATTTCTTTGAGACGGAGAGAAAGGGTTTGGGCCTTTGATTGACCGATGGTGGTTGGAGTGGCGGGAATCTGCCGGTTTATGTTTGATGGTTCAACAACATCGCTATCCACAAGGGTTATATGACCGATTCCAGTACGAATAAGCGCTTCGGCACACCAGCTTCCCACACCGCCGGTTCCAAAAAGGATAACCCGTGTCTTTTGCAATTGGGCAAAGGCGGCTTCTCCCATGGCACGGACGGATCGATTAAATTGACTTGGAATCATCTACCGTACTCCTGAATAGAAAAGGAACAGGAGGAAGAGGACGTAGAGTCCCACAAGAATACCTCCATCTATTTTGGTAATATTTTTTTCCGGGTGTAGAGTATAAAAATACAAAGAGCTCCCAAAAAAACGTGCCGAGTGCCTCCTTGGACAGCCGCTCCCACGGCAAGAGGGCCAAAAAGACGAGCCCCGCCCACAACCACTAAGGAGTTAAAGATCGTGCTTCCGACAATATTGCCGAAAATAAGAGACATATTTCCTCGGCGTGCTGCTGAATAGGAAACTGCTGCTTCGGGCAGAGACGTTCCCAAAGCGATGGCAGAAAGAGCCATTATTTCCTGCGAGAGCGCTGTTTTTTCTGCCAAGGAAATTACTGCAATAATGGTATATTCGGCAGAAAGATAAATACAAATTGGAGCAAAGAAAAGTTTTACCACATCCTGTGCTTTAAGCACAGTGGCAGAGGTGTGTGGTTCAACCAGAGGGGATATCCCCCTTCGTCCCAGGGTAAGCACGTACAGCACCGCGAGAAGAAGGAGGACCACCCCTGTCCATGAGGGTATGGTTTTGGTTCCGAGAAGTAGGTAGAGCAGTCCCGCTGAAATCAGGAGAGGGGCAGTATCTTTTCCAAGACGGTGTGGTTTGGCGTCGCTTCCCCTAAAAAAGAGCCCCCCAGTTCCGAGGACGAGCAGCATGTTTGCAATATTTGAACCGACAACATTACCTGCAACAATTTCTCCGGCATCATGCAGTACTGCAAGTATGGAAGAGGCAAGCTCTGGTAAGGATGTTCCCACGGCTACAATTATGAGCCCCGTGGTGAATAGGGGAAGATGGAAATAATGCCCTGTTCGCTCAGCCCCATCAAGGAATAGATCTGATGCTTTTATTAGCACCGCGAGAGAAGCAATAAGAATTACCGCCCATATAAAGAGGGTCATGCCTCTACTCCGGTATGTCCAAATCCACCGGAACCACGTTGTGTTTCCTGTAGGGTTTCCTGTTCTGTGTAGCGGGCCTGAACCACGGGCGCCACAACCGCTTGAGCAATGCGGGTACCTTGTTCTATGGAGAAAGGGGTATTTCCAAGGTTTATGAGAAGGATTCCTATTTCACCGCGATAGTCAGAATCGATCGTGCCCGGTGTGTTAAGCACCGTTACACCGTGGCGTAGGGCAAGCCCACTTCGAGGACGAATTTGTACTTCATAGCCACGGGGGATTTCAAAGACAAGTCCCGTAGGGATGAGTGCTCGTTCGCCCGGGGAGAGAGTAATGGGGGTTGTATTGGCTGCGTGGATATCAGCTCCCGCCGCTTCTTCTGTCATATATCGAGGAAGTTCACTGAGGCCTGATTTTTGTACTTTGATTTCTATCTGCATGGGGGACACCCTCCAAAGGGAGAAATATACATTATTAAGGAATGTGCGAGAGATGAGTCTTTTTATGCTTTGTACTTTTCGTTGGACGGCCAAAAGGGCGGGGTTGTCCGAAGGGTATTAAAATAGTGCATAAAGAAAGAGACCACATCCTTTGTATGAAGCTCTCCTTCTGATCCATGTAAAGCATCCCCCACGGCAACAGTGGTATGTCCTGCTTTTTTGGCCGCGGTGATGCCGGGAAGACTGTCCTCAAAAACGTAGATAGTGGAGAAGTGCGCTGGTGTAACCCCAAGGCGTATGGCCGATTCCTGATATGCCTTGGGAGATGGCTTTGGTGCTGAAACAGAATCAAAGCCGGAAAGTACCTGTGGGGTAATCTTATGGAATTGAAAAAACTCTCGCAGTATCGCCTCCGGTGCGTTGCTTACCACTCCCCAGGGGATATTTCCCTGGGAAAGAAAAGTGAGAATAGTGTGCATGGAGGTGGTTGTTGTAATACTTGAGATATGATTTCTCAGCTGGTTAGTTTTTTCCTGAAGCAGGGCTTGGGCCTGGAGGGTGGGCTGCTGCATAGAACGACAAATTGCTTCTGCAATCATGGGAGAGGCACCCCCCCGATGATGCTCAAGAGTCTCTCTTGAGAGGGGGTGGGAGAAAAGACGGAGACACGCATTGTTCCAGCAGACATAATGTGTCTCTGCTGAATATGCAAGGACACCATCAAAATCAAAGAGTATCCCCTCTAAGGGAGGGTACTTAGGCAAAGAGTTTCTCCAGATGCGGCGTGAGAAAAACCCCCTTTGGGTCTTCGGCTCGTCGAAGCTCGATGAAATCATGCCAGCGGGGGTAGAGGCGTGCCAGCTCTTCCGGGCCACAGGAAAATCGTTTTGCCCAGTGAGGCCGTCCACCATAGGCAAGAAAAAGCTCTTCAATAAGCTGAAAGGCTTTGTATGAATCTGCCTTAGACGCGTTGCGGGTTACGCATCCTACAGTTACCATATCACGATTATAGGCGTTGCTTAACCATGCCGTATCCTTTTGAATAAAACGGATATCCATGGGTATATGTGCAAAGTATCGTGAAAAGGGAGAGTGCAGTTTCTTGCGGAGGGCTTTCATTAGTCGCGGGAAGTCCTTGCGCGCAATGGTCCATTCGGCCAGTTCCAAGGTAGAACTTCGTGATTTTGTGACGGTTGTTTCGTAGAGGCTTCCCTCTTTCACTTGACGGCGTGTAAAAAAGAGTAGGTAAATACACTTGTTTATCAGTGCAGTAAGGGGGGGTATCTTGGCTGTTTTTCGGTATAGAAACTGTGACATATTTCGGCGATAGCGGTAATACCATGGGGCTTTTTTTAAGGGGCTTCTTTGGGCAACCGCCGTCGGATCGTTTCCCCGGATGACGTAGCCGTGGTTTGTGTGAGGCATCCAGAGAATTCGTAAGAATGGATTTTTTGCAAGCCATTTTTCATACGAACGGACCCATTCGATATCCTTATGCGGCTCTTCCCATATGTGGAGGGATGATCGTTCTTCTACTTGAAAGGTCATGGTTGAAAATATACCGAGAAGCCCCAAAGAGACCTTTACAGCGTCAAATTTCGGTGATGATGTATCGATCTGTTCCAGAGAGCCGTCTGCCTTTACAAGGGTGCACCGTATCATGTATTCAGAAAGAAGTTGCGCATCTCTTCCTGTGCCGTGCGTGCCTGTTGCCACGGCACCGCCCAGGGTGATATCATCGATATCGGGGAGGGCAGGAAAAGAGAGGTCCATTTCCTCGAGGCTTTGACAGAGTTCTTTCAGGGTGATTCCACTTTGGACAGTAACTTGTTTCGTGGCGCGATCAACTGCGGTAATTTTACGATAGTTTCTCAGTGAAATGAGCGTTTCGGCACCGGCTGCAATATCCGCAGAAGAGTAGCGGTTTCCAAAAGCTCGAACCCTATTTGGCGCATTTGCAACAATGCGGCAGAGGTCCTCTTCAGTCTCGGGAACATGGAGTTCTGAGAAGGGGTGGCATATATTTCCATTCCAACTTGTCCAAGTTTCGGTCATTTCTTTCTCCTTTTCTTTTTTGTAGTATATATTTACGGCGTAGTCCTGTAAAGTTATTTAAGGAGGGACCATGAAAAAACCAATCGTTGCGAAAACCGAACCTGCTCGCCTTACTTTAGACCCTGGAACGTATTCATGGTGTAGTTGCGGAAAGTCGGAGAATCAGCCATTTTGTGATGGTTCCCATGTCGGAACAGACTTTGCACCGTACATAGTGACTCTCACTGAACAAAAAAAAGTATCCCTGTGTCAGTGCAAGCAGACAAAAAATCCTCCGTACTGTGATGGAACCCATCGAAGCTTGTCTGAGTAGTATGAGGTAGCTTATGAAACGCCTTGTGTACCGAGCCTTTCTGGGGGGAGCTTTTTCCCTTGCAGTGGTGGTGATAGGACTCTTTTTCTGGGGCAGGAGTCGTCCGGAGATTAAGGCATCTCACGCAAAAAATGAACGTCCCGGATCTATTGCCCATCTTCCCGGGGGATACACCTATTATGAATCACACGGAGCGCAAGATGCTCCCGTGGTTGTATTGGTTCACGGTTCTCTTTATTACAGTGTAATCTGGGAGAAAAACATCCCCGCCCTTGTAGACGCAGGGTACCGCGTTATTGCCTTTGATCAGTATGGGCGTGGTTTTTCGAGTCGCCCCGATACTACCTATACTTTTGACTTATTTGTAGAGCAAACGGAAAGCCTTCTTGCGTATCTGGATATTACAGACCCGGTACATATGGTGGGATTATCCCTTGGGGGCCCTATTGTCATCTCCTTTGCGAACAGGAATCCGGATCTTATACAAAGCATATCTTTATTGGCTCCGGTTACTCCCTCCACGGAAAAACGATCGTTCTTTGAAGTGGTGACTGGCTTTTTAAATCGGGCTTATTGCACATTCTCTCATCGAGATTTTGAGCGACAGCGTGCTGAACAGCTTGCCCCGCTGAAGGAAAAAATGCGTCGGCAGTTTCACTATCGCGGAGTGGAGAAAGCCTTTGCTTCTGCTATTACAAATCGTGACAGGGATAAGGTTGGAGAGATCTATGCCGAGGCAGAGAAACTTCACCATCCCGTGTTGCTTCTATGGGGAACCCTTGATCGTGTATTGCCCATAGAAAATCACCTTTCTGTGCTTGAAACCTTTGAGTCGGTACAATACATCCCCCTTGAAGAAACGGGACACACTCTGAATTATGAACAGTATGAGCAGATAAATCGTGCATTGATTTCGTTCTTTTCCCACAATGAATAGGAGGCGTTTTATGCCAGCCCGTACTACGAAACTTCTTTCTCCCCATGAAATTGATACCGCCGCGGATATTATTCGTACGGGAGGGCTTGTTGCCTTCCCCACCGAAACAGTGTATGGTCTTGGTGCAAACGCCTTAGATGCGGCGGCGGCTCGCTCCATATTTACGGCCAAAAAACGTCCCTCCTTTGATCCGCTTATTGTGCATCTTGCCACTCTGCACGATGTTTCTCGTGTTGCTGCGGACATTCCTGAGAAAGCCCTAAAAGCTTTTGAAGCATTTTGGCCGGGACCGTTTACGGCAATTCTTCCCAAAAAAGAGTGTGTCCCCGATGTGGTCACCGCAGGCCTTCCTACCGTTGGGGTCCGCATACCGAGGAATGAACTTGCGCACACATTGATAGAACGTTCCGGGTGCGTCGTGGCGGCACCCAGTGCTAATCTCTTTAGTCATACCAGCCCAACAACAGCTGCTGCGGTTGAACAAATGCTTTCCGGAAGAATTGATGCCATTGTGGAAGGTGGAGCGTGTCATGTGGGCGTCGAATCGACCATTGTTTCGTTTTGCGAAGACCCACCGGTTGTCTATCGTGCGGGAGGAGTTTCTATTGAAGAGGTAGAGGCGTGTATCGGTCCTGTGCGTACCGCACCATCAAAGGGGGATGAAAAAAAAGCTCCGGGACGTTCTCTGCGTCATTATGCACCGCAAACACCCTTGTATCTGAATGCGCAGCAGTCAGATTTTCCCCAAGGTGCTTCCCTGGGATTGTTAGCCTTTGGCCCAGAGGGGAACCGCCACGGTTATGAGGTTGTACAGAATCTCTCTTGCACGGGGAATCTCACAGAAGCAGCACGCAATCTATACGCCTTTATGCGTTCCTTCGATGAATACGACCTTTCGGCAATATTGGTTGAGACTATTCCTTTCACCGGTTTGGGACGTGCCATAAACGACCGTCTTCTTCGTGCGTCCGAGGATGGCTTTAAAAAGGAGGCCTTCCCTCAGGGCTCGTAATTTCTTTGAGGGAATTATATTTCCTTTGATTTGCACACTTTTTTTTCGTTAGAGGAAACACGGAGACACTTCTTGCAGATGTATTTTGGGTTTGCCACTTCCTGCAAAAGCTCCTCTTTCGCCTCTTTGAAACCTTTTACTTTACACATTTTTTTGATTTTTGACATAGTAAATCTCCTTGGTAATGTATAAATATACACAGAAGCTCTTCCCATGTCTACAAAAAAAGAAGAGAGCGTAAAACTCTCTTCCGTAAAAGGCTTATTTTTTAGGATGCGTGTGGCCGTGCTGTACCCCGCTTTTGCTACAGCCGTCATACCCCCACCGGGTGAGCCCCACCCGGAAGCAACATAGAGATTCTTTACAGGGGTTTCCTCCTTGGGACGGAAGGGCCCCATTTGCTTTACATCCTGCGCATAGCCGTAAATAGCTCCATCAGGATTGGACGTATAGCGCTGATTGGTGAGTGGGGTTGCTCCTTCCACATGGGTGAGGTTATCTCGGAACCCTGGGAGGAATTTCTCTAATCGTGAGAGTATCTCTTCCGTATGTTTCTCTTTTTTTGCTGCATAGGCCTCATGGGAGAGGTTTTTCCATGCATCCATCGTGTCAATTACCACCACTGTTGCTGTTGGTTTATCTGCAGGGTCAAATCGGTCCAAAATACTGTAGTCAGTAAGATCCATGATGCGGCTGCCGTAGTCTTCCGAGAGATAGTATGATTTGAAGTCGCGCAGAGAGGTAACTTCATCTGGAAGGATAATGGTGGAGTATTTGGTGCCGCCCAGTTCTCGTAAGGGGTTTTGTAAACCGAAATAGAGGCAGAACATGGAGCTGCTGAGGGAGTAGGCCCCGTAGCGATCAGTAAATGTGTCTTGGTACTCTTCGGGAAGAGATTGCACTAGGAGGGGATAGGGTATATTGGCCACAATATGGGTACCATACGCAGTGTTGCGTTGTTTCGTTGTGAGATCGTAATACACAGCACCTTCGGCAACCCCTTTGGAAACAAGGGTTTTTTGCACTTCTACGCCATAGCGGATCTCTCCGCCGTGTGCCTGTATATAGGAGGCAAGATGTTTTGAAATACCAAAAGAACCCTCTTCCAGAAAAGCAGCTCCACCGGAAAGATAACTCCCCGTTGCTGCACAATGATGCACAAAGCTGTATTTGTATGGATCATGGTGCCAGTAGTGAGTGAGGGCGCACAGGGTAATTTTGAGATCTTCATTGTCGGTAAGTTCATCCATAAAGGCACCGGTGCTCTTACGGAGATTGCCGATCATTTGACGAAAGACAAGGGGAATGAACGGCCCAAGAAGAAAAAGTTTCCACCCGAGTTGTTTATATTTTCTAATCTGATGATAAATTTTCTCAACTGTGGTAAGATAGGTGTCAATCGCCTTTGCTTCATCGGGAAATGTGGCAAGCAGATCCTCACGAATACCGGTGAGGCTGTCAGAAATAGTAATGTCCACATTTTTTCCGCGAAGTGCAAAGAATTCCGGTACTCGGAAAAAGTTGAGTGAGTCCATGAGACCGAACTCATTGAATATCTTATAGTTTTGACTGCTCGGTGTGGTGACGTCGTTGAGGGCGTGCAGGCTTGCCTCAAAGGTGTACCCCTTGCGTTTAAATACGGAGGCATAGCCACCGGGGATGGTGTGTTTTTCCAACACAAGGACTGACTTTCCCTCCTTTGCAAGCTTTGCACCTGCAAAGAGACCACCGAGACCAGCGCCGAGTATAAGCGCATCATAGCGTTTTTCCATGGCAACTCCTTTTGCTACCGTTGTATATCAGCTCCCAGGGCATTGAGTCGAAGGTCAATATCTTCGTATCCCCGATGTATTTGTTCGATATTATGAATCACACTGTCTCCTTCAGCAGAAAGAGCAGCAATAAGCAGGGCCATCCCCGCACGTATATCCGGCGAAGATATTGATGCGCCGGACAGCTTTGCAGGTCCGACAATTACAGCCCTGTGAGGATCGCAGAGAATAATCTGTGCGCCCATGGAGATAAGGCTGTCTGTAAAGAACAGACGTGATTCAAACATTTTCTCATGGATGAGGCAGGTGCCTGCCGCTTGGGTTGCCGTAATAAGCATGATAGAGGTAAGATCAGCTGGAAATCCCGGCCACGGTGAGTCGGCTATACGGGGGATAGCTCCGCCCAAATCATTCTTAATACGCATATCCTGATTATCTGGTATATGAATCATCCCATTTTCGCAGTCCGTGCTTACGGTAATACCCAATCGACGGAACTGGTAGAGTATCAGCCCCATTACAGAAAGGTCTACATTTGTAAGGGTTATGTCTGAATTTGTACAAGCAGCCAGCGAGATAAATGACCCTGCTTCAATGTAATCACAGCCCAAACGGTGCTGTACCGAATCATACGATTCGGTCCCGTGAATTTTCAGAATATTTGAGCCGATTCCTTCTATTTTTACACCACACTTTTGTAGAAAACGGCATAACCCCTGCACGTGGGGTTCACAGGCTGCATTTGTTATGGTGGTAGTGCCCTGTGCTCCCGACGCAGCAATGAGGGCATTTTCTGTGGCGGTAACGGAGGCCTCATCGAGGTAAATATCTGTTCCAATAAGCCCCTGTGGCGCAGTAAGTATGTAGGTAAAGCATTCATCTCCGCTTTCTGTCATTTTTCGCTGTGAGCTGATACGTGCACCGAGTTTTTCAAAAACAAGAAAGTGAGTATCAATACGCCGGCGACCAATCCTGTCTCCGCCGGGTTGGGGGATAATTGCTTCTCCTGTTCGAACCAGCAGGGTCGAGGCAAAGAGGATAGATCCGCGTATTTTCTGAGAGAGTTCAAGGGGAAGGGTTGCTGTACGTATATGATCTGAGTGAATTGTGACGGTGTGGTCCTTTGTCTCAATGAGAGCACCAAGATGTGTTGCAATAGCACACATTCCTTCCACGTCTCCAATGGCAGGAACATTGGTAAGAACGGTTTTTTTCTTCGTCAACAGGGCAGCAGCAATGAGAGGAAGGGCTTCGTTCTTATTTCCGGATATCGCCAGTTTCCCTGAAAGCCGTTTTTTTCCTGTTACCTTAAATTTACTCATATCCTGAACCTCAGGGTTGATTTTTAATTTTTTTGCTATCTTGTTACTTGAAATGGTTGTTCGTAGAAATTATATTATGATAGGAATCGCCTGCTAATTTTGCGAAAAATAACCTATTGCCTCGCGTTGTATGGCGTTTACCGAACAATTTATCCGAGGTAACCGACTCTGTTGCGGGATGCCACGCTGTCTTGCAGAAGGCTGAACAGAGCAGGCGGAATACCACCATATTAATTATGCGGGATAAACTGATTACTAATGGCGGGGCAATAGGCCTATATATATCGATACTAGTCACTTTAATATTTTTAACAGATCGTATGGTGTTATGGCAAAAGTAATCTCCGATGTGTCCAGAACGTTTTCCGAATATTTGCTTCTCCCCGGATTGACAAAGCGTACAGCTTCTCCGGCGAAGGTGTCTTTATGTACACCAATCTCACGCTATGGTACGGGAGAAACCCCGCGGTTATCTTTGAATATCCCCTTCGTTTCTGCGTCTATGCAAGCGGTGTCTGGAGTTGATATGGCGACCGCCTTGGCTCGTAAAGGGGGAGCCGCCTTTATTTTTGCCTCGCAGTCCATAGATGATCAGGCTGCCATGGTGCGAGCAGTAAAAAAATATAAGGCTGGGTTTGTTCTCAGCGACACCAATGCAACCCCGGATACTCCCTTGTCGGCGGTGTTGGAGAAGATTGCTCAGACGGGACACTCCACGGTTGCCGTTACTGATGATGGTTCAGCCACAGGTCGTTTTTTAGGGATTGTTACAGATAAGGATTACTGGGTTAAGGAGGACGATTTATCTCGCCCTGTTTCTGCCTATATGACCCCTGTGGAGAACGTTTATTTAGCCCATTCGGGTGTGTCTCTTCATGAGGCAAATTGCTTGTTGCGAAAATATCGGAAAGACTGTCTGCCTGTTATTAACGCAGAGGGGCATCTTGATTCTTTGGTATTTCGGAAAGACTTTATTGAACACACGGATAATCCTCTTGAACTGATCGATTCTGAGAAACGTTTAATTGCAGCAGCTGGTATTAACACGCACGATTATAAAGAGCGTGTACCTGCTCTTGTTGCGGCGGGCGTAGATGTTCTGACAATTGATTCTTCTGATGGGTATTCAGAGTATCAGCGTGATTGCGCATTGTGGATTCGAGAAAAATATGGCGACTCCCTTGTTGTGGGGGGTGGTAATGTTGTTTCGGCCGATGGGTTTCGGTATCTTGCAGAAGAGGCCCAGCTTGACTTTGTAAAAGTTGGGATCGGCGGCGGCTCTATTTGCATTACCCGTGAGCAAAAAGGTATTGGCCGTGGCCAGGCATCGGCTGTGCTTGAGGTGGCTGCTGCACGTGATGAATATTATGAAAAGACCGGCGTCTATGTACCCATCTGTTCAGATGGGGGCCTCTCCAATGATACGCAAATTATTATTGCTACGGCCATGGGGGCCGATTTTGTCATGATGGGCCGCTATTTTGCCATGACCGATGAGTCTCCCACGGAAAAGCTTTCTATTCGCGGTCAACGGTACAAAGCGTACTGGGGAGAAGGGTCAAACCGTGCACGCAATTGGCAGCGGTATAGCGATGAGAAAAATTCCAGCGGTAAGATGAAGTTTGAAGAGGGGGTTGATGCTTATGTTCCTGCTTCAGGGCCTTTGTCGGAGGTGCTGGATGTTACCTTGGCAAAACTACGATCTACCATGTGTAATGTGGGGGCGGATAGCCTCAAAGACTTTTCCCAAAAGGCTGTGTTAACACGGATTTCTGAGCAATCCTTTGTAGAAGGAGGAACTTCCAATGTGGTACAGCTTGACCAAACTCATTCTGAAGGGTAGATTTTGTTGAAGGATCTCTTATTTCCTTTTATGTAACGTTGGAAGAGTAACTGCTGTCCCCGTGGAGATATATATCATGAGACCGTTGGCCCACAGGATGGGCGAGAGTCTTTTTATGACCTTTAAGAAGAGCCAATTTTATCTTCGTGACCTTTACAATACTGTACGGTATGGTGGTTCCTGCCCTCTTTCGGCGCAGCGTATTTATATTGATCCCCGAAAGATTACTTACTACACGAGTTACTCTAAAACCGGAATGAAACGCCGCTTTACCGGAAAAGTTATGGGGGGAGATTGGGATATTCGGGTGAGCAGGATTGAAGAATCGGACAAGTATCGCGCATGCTATCGTCATTTTATTCAAAATACTCCGTGGAGTGAAAGCGGTGTGTATGAGAGTTTTGCACGGCGCTTTTCCCGTCATAGCTCGCCAGATGGCTGTGCTTCTTGGAGTGATGTGGAAGAACGATATGCCGGGGTTGATGCCTTGTTTTCCTCTCTTCAATCGGGGGGGGAGTTTAAAACGCAGAAACAGTTGAAGGGGAAGAGGGCTTTTCGAGAGTATGGCGGTGTTCTCATACATATCGATCGTCATGGTCTTCCCCTTTTTGGTGCTGGAGGATGGCATCGGATGATCATGGCACAGCTGTTGCATTTAGAACGAATTCCCGCGCAATTAGGGGTGGTTCATACGGAGGCGTTGCGAAACAACCGATTTTCCTTATCTCCCACGGGAGCACTTATTTCATATCGTGAGCAGACCGAATGAGGTATCTCGATACGCTCCCGGTCGATTTTGTATATACCTGGGTAAACGATCAAGATCCTGCGTGGCAGCGGCGAAAACAGCGTGCGCTGGGGGGCTCTACCGTGGAGGCTGCTGCAGTAGAATCATGCCGCTTTGTAAATAGTGATGAGCTCCGATACTCCTTGCGCTCAATTTATACGTATTGTCCATGGTTTCGCAAGATCTTTATTGTAACGGATCAGCAAATACCTCCGTGGCTGTGCCTCGATGACCCTCGAGTGGAAATAATTGATCATCAAGAGATCTTTCAAGAAGAAGGAACCCTTCCCTGCTTTAATTCAAGCGCTATCGAGTGTCGATTACACCATATCCCGGATTTGGCGTCACATTGGATTTACCTGAACGATGATTTTTTTATTGGTCGGTCTGTAGAAAAATCGTTTTTTTTCACCCCGAAGGGGCTCCAAAACTCTTTTTCCCCCCCGCCATGAGAGAAGAGCATGTTTGTGAGCTGATTCAAGACCGTTCCCGTGCAACTCAAAGCCAGTATTTTAGCAGAATGAATTATACACGTAAGATTTTATATGATGAGACCGGTTGGTTGGATTTGCATGAACCCAAACATACACCACGTGTTTTTTATACACCGCAGGTGCGCACGGTTGAAGCACGGTTTTGGCAGTATATAGAACCAACCTTGCATCATCAGTTTCGGTCTCGTCACGGGATTCACTTTTTAAATCTGGTGTCATTCTATGCTCATATGAAAGGGACGGTGCCACATGAGATGTGCTACCGTATGAGACGGAGAGGAGCCTCCTTTCTTTCTCGGTTCGACTATATCAAAATATCTCCGCGGGACTCCGTTGTAAATAGAGTGGAGTATGGAGCAATCTCGTGGTTACGGCCGGCCTTTTTCTGTATTAATGATAATGGATCCACTACGGATATGGATCGGGTACGGATGCAGCGCTTTCTGCACCGCTACTACCCTGTTCCGGCACCGTGGGAACGGGAAGAGACAGATAAAGAGTGATTGTAATGAAGGGGTTTTACAAAGGATCTCAGATCGTATAAGGAGAAGTATGGATATAAGATATTACGTTATTAATATGGATAAAGATGGGGATCGTCTGGAACGTTTCCGTCAGCAGATGGATGCGCAGGGACTTTCCTTTACACGTCATGCCGGGCCGTTGCTCCAGAAGAATACAGTCTCTCTTTTTGGAAAAACCTTTCGTGTTACAGCCCCCGGTTATGCCGGTGTTGCCCTTGCCCATATTCGGTTGTGGCAAAAAATTGGACAGTTAGAGAATGATGCGTGTCTCTGTAACGTTTTTGAAGATGATGAAATTCTCCGTGCCAACTATGCAGAAAATCTACATCGTGAAATAGAAAAAATACCCGGAGACATAGACTTTTTTAATTTGAATGTCATACGTCCTTTGGGAAAAAAGGTTGCTCCGGATATCCTCAAGGTTGTCCATCCTACCTTTTCGCGAAAGCGATATCCTAATATTTGGCTCAGCAATTACGTTATCACCCCCGGCGGAGCTCGACGCATTTTGAAGTTGTTGGAACAGAATATGAAACACCTCAATATGAATTTTGACAAAACCTTTGTAGAAACAATTCATAGGTCGTGTGACCAGCTTAATTGTTATATCTTGGCCCCTATGAACAAGCTGTCTATTCATGATGAGGACGAATCATCAAAAAAAGAGATGAACAACAAGAACTGGGTACTTCGAATGTATGGTGCTGTGCGAGACCTCTTTAGAGGCTGATGGCGTTTTTTTTGTCGTGTCCTTTTATTATTATTTATATTCAATCAAAGTATATTAGTTTGAAAATTGGAGAATAGGCTTATGCAAAGTGTGTGGAATACGGCCATTGAAATGGAAAACAAGGGTATTGCCTTTTTTGAAGCTCGTGCAAAGGAAACAAAGAGTGAGGCCCTTGCGGGGATTTTTACTTTTTTGCAGAATCAAGAAGAGAAGCATCGTAATTTCTTTATGAGGATTTCTAACTCTGAACCTGCTGATATGCAGAGTGACGATGATGCTATTGCCTATGCGCGGAGTGCTTTTGATAGCCTAAAAGACAATTTTCCGGCTCTTCAAGAAGAATTAGAATATTCATCTGAGGTATATGCTCAGGCAAAGCAAATGGAACGTGATGCCATTGAGTTTTATACATCTCTTCTTGATGAGGCTGAAACGGAAGAGCAAAAGCGCATTATTAGAGTTATTATCGGTGAAGAAGAGAAGCATGAACAGCTAATGCAGGCCATGATGGATTTTGTTGCGCGTCCTCAGCAGTGGATTGAAAATGCAGAGTGGAATCATCTCGAAGCGTACTAGGGGTTTACGGCGTGTAGTCTTTTTAGAGAAAGGGTTGATACATGATATTATCAGGACGTGAAATAGAAAAACGCTTAGGAACAGATATCGTTCTCGATCCATTCACTCCGTCGCAGGTAAATCCGAATAGCTATAATCTGCGTTTGCACAATACGATGATGGTATATCGCAATCATACCCTCGATATGCGTGAACCAAACGCTGCCGAAGAGGTGGTTATTCCGGAAAAAGGTATGATTCTGGAGCCGGATAAGCTCTATTTGGGTCGAACCGTTGAGTATACAGAGACGGATAATTTGGTTCCCATGCTTGAAGGGCGCTCTTCTATCGGGCGTCTTGGTTTGTTTGTGCATGTGACTGCAGGGTTCGGGGATGTTGGTTTTAAGGGGTTTTGGACGCTTGAGATATTTTGCGTACAGCCCGTTCGTATTTATCCGAATATTGAGGTATGTCAAGTCTATTTTCACACGCTTGAAGGAGACTATGAACGCTATGAGTCCGGTAAGTATCAGGGTAATAATGGGATTCAACCAAGTTTGTTGTATAAGGATTTTCACTCCTCACAATAGTTGAAAAAAGAGTACCAACACGAATAGGGAGTTATTTTTGTGTGGGAATATAGTGTATTTTGTCATTTCACACAGTGTGGCGAATAGTATTTTAGAACATCATTATCTTTGCCACAGGAATATTAGGGTATGAAAATTCTGCTCCTTCTTTGGGCACCCTTATGGTGTGTATCATTCTGCTCCGTCGCCTGCGGCTCGGAGATAGCCACTCCCTCATGGGTGGAATCGCGGCCGGTAGAGGATGGGTGGTATATCGGTATTGGACGGGGACGTCGCCACTCTCTTACGGAGGTCGGTGTTGATGTGGCTCGCCGCGATGCCTTTAAGCAGATATCAAGGGAGACGGGGATTTCTCTGGACACACTCACCCAACTGCCAGATATCACTCGCATAGCTACTTGGGAGTCTACCGATGATATTTGGGTGTACTATCGAATGGAGCGAGATCATCCGTATCTGCGCCGTCATGCTGTACAGGAAGAGCTGTACTCTATTGAAAAACGGCTGGATCGTAGCAGTGTTCTCTTGAAACGAGGGGAAATATCCCGCGCTCTTGGTCATGCCACTCGGGCCTTTGCAGAGGTGCAGATGCTGCAAGATAACAGAGTTGGTGAAGATCTTTCCCGTCATATTTCTCGTGTGTCGGAGCGAACAGAATCTGTCTTAGAAACGCTCTTCGATAATATTTCTTTTATTGCAGAGACACCCTATAGGGGGCCTCTGACTAACATTGCATCGCACCCGCCGGTGACCCTCATATGGACTGAGAAACAGCCTTTACCACATATTCCTGTACGCTTTTCCATTACCCAGGGAAATGCCTCTATTCCCCGTATGCGAACATCTGAACAGGGGGAAATTGCGATACGACCGCAAGAGATAGTGTTTTCAGAACAACTTGTCATAGAAGCATCCATAGATGTTGAGCCATATTTATCTGGTTTTTCCTCTGAGTTCCGGGAGCGTATTGTTACAGAGGTGGATCTCTTGTCTCCACCCGTCACAAATGTGGTGTTTGAGTTAACCCCTATACCAATTCAGCTTGTGGGGAAAGAGGCTTTTTTTGGCGAAGAAAAGAAAAATAAGGAGTTGTTTTCTTCTCTTCAGGAGTTTCTCTCGACACAGGGATATATGCTTTCTCGTGATTCGTCGAAGTTTACCTTTTATTATACTGCTGATACACGGTTTCGCGGAGAACAGTTTGGGGTTGTGACGGTTGATCTTCTATTTACCCTTTCCGTTGAGTGCAGAGAAACCGACACGCAGGTTCTGACTGCTTCTGTACCAAAGATTAGGGTAAATGGTGCGACAAAAGAAGCGGCGGCTGAATATGCTTATTCTCAGGGAAAGAAAATGGTGATTCCTGTTCTTGAAAAGGCGCTCTTCCAAAGTGGGTTATAATATGAATGTATCGTGTAGAAAATCGAAAAGAAGCGTATTCAACAAATAAGATTTTGCAAGGATGTAGCATGATAACAAGTAAATCTTTTCTGTGTATTATCTGTCTGTTTCTCTTTGTCCATGGTGGTCATCGTATTGCTATTATGGATATTGAGTATACGGGCCTCACGGCGGGGCAGGGTGTAATGATTACTGATAAAATACGCGATGAAGTTGGTGGACGGGATGTGTTTGTGGCCATCAGCCGGAGCGATATGCGTAGTATCATGGAGGAGTCTCAGTTTCATACCAGTGGTGTGGTACGGGGCGAAGATCTTGTGGAAATGGGGAGTATCTATGGTGCAGAATATATTGTTGTAGGCAGTGGTGTTGCTGAAGGCGGTCGCTTTCAAATATCTCTTCGCGTTGTCAACGTCTCCACGGGGGAAGAGATCACCGTTACCGAGGCTAATCCAACAACATTTTCAGCCTTTCTTGATGAAACAATACCTGTAGCGGTGAATCGCCTCGAAACATTGGTAAAGAAACGGGTGTATGGGAAACTGGCGCTTAAAACAACACCTCCCAATGCAGAGGTTTCTTTGCGTGGAACCTCCGTGGGAAAGACCCCGTTTGAAAGCGATTTTCTTTCACCAAATACATACCCTATTTCTCTTTCACTCCGCGGGTATGAGACAGTATATGACACCTTGTCTGTTGCAGCTGGGGCGGTGCGGGAATATTCATATCAGATGATTCCTATTGACGAGATAGTATCATCTGAAGAACATGGTCGGCAAGACGTTTCTCGTGAAAGGTTTGGCCGTGGACGTCGTCCGGTCCGTATTGGCCTCAGTGTTGTTTCTGCGGGGTTCTTAATTGGTGGAATTATCAGTAATAACGAGATGGAAGATGATATAGACACACAGCAAGGGCTTATCGAGGAATTAAGCGGAACCACCGATCCACACAGGCGATCTCAATTGAAACATGAGATTCGTGATCTTGATGGTTGGATAAATGATTTCGAGAGACAGCGTAATATCTTCTATAGTATTTCCGGTGCGGCAGCCCTTGGACTTACCCTTACCTTTGTTTTTTAGGAGCGACATTGTGACAGGTAAATACTTCAAATTACTGATTTTTTTGTCCTGTATTTTCGTGCTGTGCATGTCCTGTGCAGAACAGGAAAACAGCCTCGATACAATATTTGGATCAGATGTTCGGTATCCCATATTTTTAGAGATGGATACCTATGTACCAGATCGAGGTGAAGTATTTATTGCTCCTGAAGGTCCTGGTGGAAAACTGTTG
>NZ_ASJR01000016.1 GCF_000474745.1 Chitinivibrio alkaliphilus ACht1
TCAGTTATCTTATTTTTGTTGGTGATGCCCCATAGGATATATATTCTTACTGTACTGTACACATGTAGTGAAAGGATTCTTATGGAAAGTATACTGTATAGTTTTTTGGCAGGAATATCTACTTCAATTGGTGTTATATTTCTCCTGATTTTTGGTATGCCCGGGAAAAAGACCTTGGCAACCCTTCTGGGCTTTGCCGGAGGGATTATGCTTGCCATCTCTGTGTTTGAGCTTATGCCTGAAGCACTTGAAATTGGGGATATGCCCAGTACTGTTGTGGGGTTTCTCTTGGGTGTTTTGCTAATGTATTTGCTTGATGCCGTGGTACCGCATTCTCATTTGTCCACTCCAGACAGCCCTGTAGAGGAAAATGCTGCGGGTTTTAAAAGCAGTGCGTCTCCCATACTCCGAACGGGCTATCTTATTCTTTTTGGCATCGCCTTGCATAATCTTCCCGAGGGTCTTGCCATTGGAGCAGGCTTAGAATCAAGTCCTGAACTTGGTTTAATGATAGCTGTAGCAATTGCCTTGCATAATATTCCCGAAGGCATAGCTATGGCGGGGCCTTTGAAGGCTGGTGGTATGAAGAATATGAAAATATTCCTTTTTACGTTGGCAGCAGGATTAATGACTCCTTTAGGTGCTATTTTGGGGCATATCTTTTTTAATATCTCTGAAGTGTTTGTGGGAGGTTCTCTTGCCTTTGCTGCTGGAGCTATGATTTACATTACCAATGATGAGCTTATTCCTGAAGCTAACGCCATGCACAGTCACCTTGCCAATGGGGGTATAATTGCTGGTCTTCTTCTTGGCTTTGCCGTGTTATAACTATGTATAAGAGAGAAGGGCCGCCCCTTCTCTCTTGCGAAGATCATGCTATCTTGTTTTGTGCAATTTTCCATATTCTTTTTCTTCGCAAATAGCGTTGACTTTGCTGCACAACATCATAGCCCAGCAGTACTCCCACAATAAAATCTTCAGTATCGGTATACTCATTTAGAGGCTTCGTTCCAAAACTTTTTACCACTTCAACACAGTCACGATCACCAAAAAAAATATTAAATTTACTATCTGTGACATCTGAAATAGAGTAATAGATACTATTATCTTCCATTTTCTTAATGACACGTTCTTTCATATACAGGGGCATTGTGTGCAGTATCATGCGCCGCACCCCCTTTTTATATTCATAGAGATGATGACAGAGCACCCTCATAGAGACTCCTTGAGAGATGCGGTCCATGCATCTATTTTTTCGTCAACTTCATCGCTGCTGTTATCGTAGTCAAGGACCAGGCCGACAAACATGTCATTGATAACAGCACGGCTTTCCTCAAAATTATATCCCTTGGTAGCAGTTTTTCCTATGAGGCGTGCTCCCTGTGTATCAACAACTTTATAGATATCTGCCATGGCGTCTACAAATGAATCCGGGTATGACTGAGCATCACCAGTTCCAAAGATCGCCACTTTTTTTCCCGAGAGATCAGCGGTTTCAAGATTTTTGAAAAAGGGTATAAAATCATCCTGTAAGTCGCCTATTCCCCAGGTGGACGCTCCCAGAATAATCACGTCATTTTCAGCAAGATCTTTACTTTGTGCTTCAGACGCATTTTTTGATTCACAGCCCATGGCGTGTGCTATCTTATGTGCTGCATCTTCGCAGTTTCCTGTGGTTGATCCATAAATCACAATCATAGTTTCATCCTTTGTTTAGTTTTGGTTTGTACTGTTTTCTTCTATCGATTGAATAAGGTTTTCTATATCACGTCGTGACTGTTTATATTGAATATCCTCAAGACGTTTATATTCGCACCAGGCCTCTGCGGTAAGGTGCATAAATCGTTCAAATGCGTGCGGACACATTTGCATAGTTACTCCACGATAGGTAAGGTAGAGACGGTGTACGTGTGTTTTTGTAAGGGCCCACACTTTCGTTTGAGGAGTATCGGGAGATAGTTCCAAGAGGTGTGCAAGTTCGGCAAATTCTACCTTTGTCATATAGAGTTTAAGACAGCCAAAGCGTAATTCTATTTCATTTTCCGATACGAGATGTATTTCAGCTGTTGTTTTTTGATGCGCAAGACGCATAAATCCTCCTACAGTTAGATTATGCTAACAAAATACGGCAAGGAATATAATGTTTCAACCTTTTTTTATAAAAATTGATTATTCTGAACGAACTAGTATAATACTGCGTTTGTTATGGTGTCCTTTTGGTGGCTTCATAGTATCTTAATACTTTCATATAGAATGTTTTAGGAGTTTTTTTAAGCTCTTCTTCATTTTAGTGTTATTTGTAAGAACTATTGACGGGAAGGGGCTTGTGTTTATTGCATTTTCTCTTTCGTGTTATTTTATATGAAAATGTTAGACACGTCTATTGTATTTTGTTAAAAAATTTATTATATTATAATTGTCGGACGAAAACCGTCTGACAGAACTTTTTCTTGCGCATTGTGGAGATGGCGGAAAAGGCATATTCGAGAACCCTTTTTCAATGGGCCCAAACAAAAGGGGTTTTCACCCTATACGAACTCAGACTCTGCGGGTGGGTTGTAGTTCACACATTTTTAATTTTTTATACTTTTAGGAGTTTTTTATGAATGTTAAGGCATTGCGCTCCAATGCGGGTTTTACCCTCATTGAGCTGTTGGTTGTAATTGTTATTCTTGGGTTCCTTGTGGGGATGCTCGCGCCTCGTCTTGCCTCTATTATTGACGATCGTGTACTTGATACTGTGTGTGGGTCAAACCAGCGTACGGGTGTTCAGTATATTGATGTTTTTCGTCAGCAGGAAGGGCGTTATCCCTCCGGTCTTATCAATCTTGTTGTGCAAGATGGTGACGGGGTTGCAGATTTTGCTGATCTTGTTTGGGATGAGGATCCTGAGACCGTTGGTCTTTTTGATGAAGAGCTTGAAGATCATCTTAAGCCCGGTAATTGGGGGATGAATGAAGCTGAGGTTGAAGAGCTTCGCAATTTGGGTATCACCATGTATCGTATGATGAATCAATATGATGGGTATAATTTTGGTGAGGGTATTGAAGAAGAAAATCGTCGTGAGCGCCTTGCCCGTGTACGTCTGCGTGAAGCGGAAAGTGCAACGGCAACAGTCCTTATGGCTGGTCGTGCAAGGATTAATAATGGTGACCCCATAACTGATCCTTTGAATGCTGATAATTTTGGATGGCCTGAAGGCAGCGATATCTCTATTCCTGAGTTTATCGGTTCTTTTATCTTTGGGCTTGGTGAGACTTCTGAGCTGGTTACCGGTGGGTATGTGCAAAGTACGGCTCTTTGTCCCGAGGCGGCGCAGCTTGATAATGTGATTTACGGGTATTACTCCCTGGTATTACCTCGTCTTCAAGCTACTTCTGATAGGCTTTTTGGTGACAATGAGGTCTATGCGAAGTTTGTTGCTGAGGATGACGATACCCGTACGGAGATATTTGCTCTGCATGAAGGTCTGGCAGAGTGGAATTATGCCGTTGTGTGCACCCATGGTCATATGCTTGGCGTAGAGGTTGAGGAGTATGATTTTGTTGGTGCGGCGGCTACTCGTGAAGATGCTGAAGCATTGTAGTAGTATTGTCTCTTCCTGTCTTATTGTTTGCATAATGTAGAGTGGGTTTGGTGTCGCTGCAGTGAGCGGCGGCACCTTTTTTCCTGATTATTTTTTTACGTAAAGGAGAGGTGTTTTTTTGGCAGAGGCAAAGCGGCAAGGTGCACGGGATATACCGGGGCGTGTGGGCGGAGTTGTGCAAAAGCTGCTCTCCCGGGAGTATTTGGTTATACAGGTGAGTGAGTACTGTGTGCGGGGGCTTGTGATTCGCAAGGGCGTCCGGGGGGTGGAGTATGGTGCGTTTCGGGAGGTTTATTTTGATGTGTCCGGGTATAGCTTGCGCATAAAGCTGTCCCGTTTGTTTGAAGAGTTGGGCAAAAATATCCCCGCTGCCTGCCTTTATATTGGTGATGAGGTGCAGATGCTCAGTCTGGATCTTCCCTTTTTTCCTCAGAAAAAGATGGGTTCAAATACTCTCCGTATGAGGGATTTAGCATACGCCGAAGCCCAAGAGCTCCAGGGTGAAAGTCATGGGGCGTATGTTTCTGCGTATTGGGTGGAAGAGGAGCCGGAGGTTCCCCTTGTGGCGATGGATGAGCCCCTGCGTCGAGAGGCTCTTGTTGCGGTGGTGGGGGAGCAGTTTTATTCCGGTGTTGCAGGGGTGCTGAGGGGGTTTAATAAGAAGCTTGTTGCTATGACATCGCCCGATGTGCTTGGTTTTTCTTTGTGTGGAAAGACCGTTGCCACCGGCGGTGTGTATGTGGTGGTGGAGTGGCAGCCCGGAGAGGTTTGTGCTGCTTTGGTGGATTCCGGTGTGCAGAAAAAAACTGTTCGGGTTCCCGTGGACAGGGCTTTGGAGCAGCATGAACAGGTTGCCCAGGTGTGTTCTTTGTTGGTGGAAGATCCCGCATGTATTACAGAGGTGGTTGTGGGGGGTGAAGGGGTGGAGTCGTTGGTGTGGGATGGGAGTGTCCGCGGTGATGAGCTGGTTTTGAAGAAATGGGATTGTTCACAGGATCTTCCAAGGGTACACGGTGATATCCCTCTTCCTCCGCGCTATATGGTGGTTTGTGCCGGGGCGGCAAACTGGTTCGGGGAGAAGGAGGCCTCTCTGTTTTGTACGGATGCACAGCCCCTGGGGAGACGCTTGCGGGCAAATATTCACGCCCTTCCCTTTGTGGTGTTGGTTGTATTGGTTATGGGCCTTTTGTTTGAGTATGGTCAGCTTCAGCGACGCCAATATGATATCGGTCTTCGGGTTGAGTCTCTGGAGGAAGAGAAGGAGGAGTTAGAAGAAAGGCAGCAGCAAAAGCGGCGGCTTGATAGAAATCTGCGTACCTTGACAGACTCGGTTGCTGTGATGAAAGACCGGATGGATCTTTTGCGTGGAGATATGCCCTTGCGTTTGGTTGGGCAGAGGAATTTCCTTGAAGATCTTGTTTTGGCAATACCTCCAGAGGTGCAACTTATGAGTTTGGTGCAGGATTCCGATGAGCTGTATTATGTAGAAGGCCGGACCCGGCATGTACAGTCTGTTCAGTCGTTGCCTCTCCATTTGCGTGATATTCAAGGGGTTCGTGATGTGCGTCTGGAAAGAAGTGAGGAACGTCTTCACGGGCGTGGCGGATATGGGTCGGGGCGGGAGCGGTGGTATTATGCCCGCCTGCGGGTGCATGTCTCTGAAAGGGGTGCGTTGTGAGAAAATTAACGCGGAATGAACAACTGTTGCTTGTTGTACTTGTGGGGATTGCCGGGCTGTACTTTTTTAATACGAAGGTGCATCAACCGCTGAGTGAAAATATCGACGCCTTGGTAGAACAGAACAATCAATTGGTTTCAGAGGTGGAGGAGTTACGGGCTCTTCCCCTTGAAACGGGGGGGGTCCAACGCGCAATAAGCCGTGTTTCAAAGGAGGTTGCGGAAGTTCAGGAGGAGTATGAGACAGAGCTTTTTGCCCGCCTTCCCATGCGGGATCGTGTGGAGGAGTTGGGGGTCTCCGTGGGGAATATTATCACCCAAAATGGATTTGAACTTGATCATATTCGTTCGGTTCTTGATGAGAGTCATTCCGTAAAAGGGGGGCCGGAGCAGTGGAGAAGGGAGTTTTCTCTGCATTTGCATACCGTGCGTATTATGGGAAACTTTATGGATTTTATACGTGTCCTTACGGCGCTTTCTGCCATGGAGCGCATTGTGGTGTTGAGCGATATTGTTATAAAAGATCCGGATGTTAAGGGTAATGTTACTATTGAATTTTATCTCTTGCTGTGAGGAAGGTATATGAATAAGGATGTTATTCGTGCGGTGAAAGAGCATGAACGGGTTATGGCAAAACTCCAGGAGTTGTACCTTGAGCTTTATTCGCATGATGGGTTTGGTCAATTGCGTTTAGAGATGCGGTTTATGAAGAAGGGTCAAAAGGAGGTGCTTATTAATTGTGGAAAGGAATATCGGTATGTGCTGCCCTATGAAAAAAGCTCTGATTCTTCCTCATAAGGCTGTACTTTCGGCTCTTCTTTTTTGGGTGTTCGGTCACGCAGGGGGTCAGGGAAGGAATCCTTTTTCTTCTCCAGAGTTGCGTCCTGTACCGTCTTTTCAGTCTTCTTCCGAGGAAAAGAGTGCTGCGGGGGATCTGCTTATGGATGGGGTGCGTTGGGAATTTTTGCCGCGTATACAGGTTCGCGGGATTATTCTCAGTGGGGATGTCCCCACGGTTCGTCTCTACGTTGAAGGCCTGGGTAATTTGATCCTCCAATCGGGTGATCGGGTTCTTTTGCCTCCTCCTGCGGAGGATACCGGAGGAGAGTATGTTTGGTTTCGTGTGCATCATATCGAGAAAAATCAGCTGACCCTCTATTTTGATGACGGAACCATGGTTTCAGGACGATTTCTATGAATGCGGGAGTATTATGAAACAGTTTTTCTTTATATTGCTTATTTTTGGCGGCGGGGGGTGTCTTTTTGCATCGAATATCTCCTTGGTAGATGTGACAGATACGCCTGTGCGGGAAGTGGCCCGTATGCTTACATCTCAAACTCCCTACAATATTGTTGTTTCTTCATCTGTGGCATCCCGGGAGGTTTCGCTGTATATGGAAGATGTCTCCCTCACGGAGTTTGTGGAGGCCTTGTGCTTGGGGTATGGCATGTGGTACAACAGAAGCGGTGGAATGATACGGTTGATGTCTTTGGAGGAGTATGCCGACGGCCTTGTATTTGGGAGGGATGAGCAGTTGTATCGATTTCCCCTGCGCTACGCCTCATCCATAGGTATTGCCGGGGTTCTTTCTCAGCTCTACGGAGATCGGTTAGAGTATGCCTCCCCCAGTGATATAGAAAGCTTTAGCCATGTTGGTACGGATGCATTTCCCAATATCGGTGCTGTTCCCGGGGTGACGGCGGCGCAGGGGGGAGAAAGGCGCAGGGCATCGCAGAGACAACAACAGGGTGATGGGGTTTTTGATATTGGTGGGGTTGAAGTAAGTGAGGCGGAGTTGCAGCAGCTTTTAGCAACGCAAAAACACCTTGCCCGGGAACAATTGGTGGAAGACAGAATCGGCCGGACCGATGCCTTTATGACGGTTTTCTTGCGGGATAACTCAATTCTTTTACGGACAGTTGATGCTGACCTTGCCCGTGAGGTTGAAGGTTTGATTGCAGATCTTGATAGTCCTACACGCCAGGTGCTCCTTGAGATGAATATCCTGGAGATTGTCTTGCGGGATGGGTCGGAGTCTTTTGTAGACCTTTCCTTGACCCCCGGGGGACGGGTCAATGATGAAGGGGAAGTCATGCGCCAATTACAAGGTATCCGTGGAGTTGATATGGTAAACCGTGGTACCCTTCAGGAAAACAGTTTTTCCATGGCCTATGTAAATGATTTTATTCAGGCACGGCTTGAGGTTTTGGAGATGGAAGATCGGGTGAAAAAAGTGGGTTCTCCCCTTATGCTGTGTGCAAACAATGCCCCAGCGCGAATCTTTCAGGGGGTGGAAACTCCCATTCGGAGAGGATATTCTGTTACCACTGCTAAAAACAGGGATGGTAATATTACGAATGAGTATCTGGAGATAGATATGGCAAATGAGGAGGTTGGGGTCTCCCTGGAGATATCTCCCTCCATCAATTATGACAGCACGGTGACCCTTAAAATACATGCAGAAATGTCTTCAGTTCTTCAGGGAGGGGGGCCGGAAATCCCCTATGTTATAGGTGGTTCGGCTCAGCTTGGGCGTACCGATGCGATTCGTCGAACACAGCTCAATAGTATTGTCGCTGCACGGGATCAACAAAGTATTGCCCTGGGAGGGCTAATTGAAGATGAGGAGATTTTTGGGGAGAAGCGGGTTCCTCTCCTTGGGCGGATACCCCTTCTGGGCTTCTTCTTTCGCTCGCGAAATGAGAGTAAGGAACGACGGGAGATTGTGTTTATGATCACCCCGCATCTTATTTTTAGCCCCGCAGATGGCGGGAAGGTCCATGGAGATTTTTTTAAAGATGTGTCCGCACATCCCCGTTTTGTTCACGATGAACAACGTATTTTGGATTATAACGAAGGGGCGAATGCCCTGGAGGCACGGGTTCCCACGGAGGGAAAAAAACAGGTGCATCTTTTCCAAAAGCGTGAACGATATGGTGATGCTGCCGAGGATGAAGGTACAGCCGATGATACAAATACTATTATCCATGAGGATGCTCCTTCTTCTCCATTGGAAAATGATTCCCTGTACAAAAATTCTGACGATATCGCCTCCCCTTCCGATGATTTTTCCGTGGAAATCCGTCTCAACGGCATAAAACAGGTTGATACTCTCCAAGATGATCGGTGGGGAGATACCCCTTTCCTTGAAGAGGTTTCGAAGTTTCTTTCCACGTGGGCCCGCCGGTGGGAAGAACGTGATATGATGGCATACAAAGAGCTGTATCATGAAGACTTTATGATTGATGGTATGCCCCGTGAGGAGTTTCTTGCGCGGCGGGAGTATGTCTTTGAAAAGGCGCAGAAAATAGATCTTGCCATATCTGATATTTCTATTCTGAGTAAGGGAGAAGAGGTGGTAATTATTACATTTACACAGGAGTATCGTTCGGATTATTATGCCGACCGATGCACAAAGGAGATGGTGCTCCACCGGGGACAGGATGGCTATTCTATTCTTTCTGAAGAGGCGTGTGATGAAAGCATCGAGGTCCTTGATATATCACCGGGGGAGACATGGGACGAATAGGCCACCCAAAGCATATTGATGAAATACTGGAACGGGGCATCGGTCTTGGTGCATCGGATGTGCATTTATCCCAGAATGCACCGGCGGTATACCGTGTACACGGGACATGTCGAATGTCGGCTATGCCCCCTTTCAGTGGCGAGGAGATACAAAACCTGATCTTTCCTCTTTTGAGCACTTCACAACAGGATGCTCTTGAAAAATATCGTTCCGTTGATTTTGCCTATTCCTATAAAGGGGGAATTCGTTTTCGGGTAAATGTGTTTTTTCAGCGGGGGTATCCCTCGGCGGTACTGCGACAGCTGCCGGATGTGCGATTGGATTTGGCTACACTGGGGTTGCCTTCCTCCGTGGGAGATTTTGCCCGGTGTCGTGATGGCTTGGTTTTGGTGACGGGCCCCACGGGGTCAGGGAAGACGACCACCCTTGCCACGCTGATTGATGCCATAAATGAGCAGCAACGTGGACATATTATTACCATTGAAGACCCTGTGGAGTTTCTGCATGAACATAAAAAATGCCTCGTTACTCAGCGTGAGCTGCATACGGATGTTCCCTCCTTTGCTTCGGCCCTGCGGGATTCACTTCGGGAAGACCCTGATGTGATACTTGTGGGAGAAATGCGGGATATCGATACTATCCGAACGGCCATAATGGCTTCTGAGACTGGGCATTTAGTATTCTCCACCCTCCACTCGCGTGATGCTGTTTCTACGTTAATGCGTATGGTCAATGTATTCCCCGTTGCAGAACAACAGCAGGTGCGTCAACAATTATCCGGAGTGCTTAAGGGGGTTGTTTCTCAACAGCTTATTCCTTGTATAAGTGGGGAATCCCGTCATGCCGCTGTGGAAGTAATGCAGGTTACCACGGCTATTGCAAATATGGTACGTCTGGGCAAGTATGAGCAGATATACTCCCTTATTGAGACGGGGACCGCCCAGGGGATGCAAACTCTTGAGATGTCCCTGTTGGACCTCTATGGTGCGGGAAAGATATCCCGGGATGCGGCCTTGCGCATGGCAAAGAATGCAGGACAGTTTTCCCGTCGGCTTGACATGGTTTCTCCGGAGGTAGATCAGTATGGAGAAGGGTAGATCCTCCGTGCGGGGGATTTCAGTACAAAGGTCGGGGAATACCTCGCCCTTGTCTCGTCGCTTTGGAGAGTATCTTGTGGAAACGGGGCGGGTTTCTTCGGAGGATATTCGCCGGGCGGTGCGTATACAAAAACAGGAGAAGGTTCGTCTGGGAGAAGCCCTGGTGAGAATGGGGTTGATGGATGATATTGCCGTGGCGCGTGTACTGGCAGAAAAGTCCGGTTGTGATTTTTCGGAGGTTGTCCCCGAGCCTGCGGCTGAAGCGCTGAAGCTTCTCCCCGAAAGGATGGCTCGGTCCTATGCGTTGCTTGCCGTGGGATATGATGATGATGTCTTACGCCTTGCCTGTGATCGCCCGCTTCCGGATCATCTGCGGCGAACTGTTGAACGACGAGTAAAGGGGGCTGTCTATCCGATTATCTGCCCCACCGGTCGTTTAAAAAATAGCATCGCCCTTGCCTATACCGGCGATTCGACGGTTTCCACTGAGGATATGTCAACGGTTGAAATTATTGAAAAAATTATTATTCGTGCGGTGAAGTGGAAAGCCTCGGATATTCATATTGAACCATTGCAGGAACGGGTTCGTATTCGCTATCGTATTGACGGGGTGTTACAGGAGGTGGAGTCCTGTGGTCTTCACGCTTTCAAGGCGATGATATCCCGAATCAAAGTATTGGCACGATTGAATATTGCGGAAAAGCGGGCACCGCAGGACGGGGCAATATCCTTTCGCAAGGGAGGGGTTTCCGTGGATCTTCGGGTCTCCTGTTTGCCGTCTTTATACGGAGAGAAGGTGGTCATGCGCCTTCTTGCTGGTACGGATGAGAAGATAACCCTTGCAATGATCGGACTTTCATCAGCGCATAAGGACGCCTTTTCTGCGGCTATAGGACGTCCTTACGGTATTGTATTGATTGTCGGGCCCACCGGTTCGGGGAAGTCCACCACTCTGAGTGCAGCTCTCCACCATATCAATCGGAGGGAAATTAATATTGTGACCGTGGAAGATCCGGTTGAGTATAAAATCCCCGGCATTACTCAAGTGCATGTGGGTCAAAGCGATAAGCTCACCTTTTCTTCTGCATTGCGCGCTATATTGCGACAGGACCCCGATGTTATTATGGTTGGGGAGACCCGTGACCGGGAAACTGCGGAAATATCCTTGCGAGCGGCTCTTACGGGGCATATGGTTTTTACAACCCTGCATACCAATGATGCCCCCGGGGCTCTTCCCCGGCTGGTTGACATGGGGTGTGAACCCTTCCTGGTAAGCTCTTCCGTGACGGGAGTATTGGCACAGCGACTGGTACGAAAGCTTTGTCCGCACTGTCGGGAAGAAACTGTGTTGAGTCCTGCTCAGTGGAGCAGCATTGGGACAGAGCCGGTAAAGAAACCTGTATATGCTCCGCGGGGGTGTTCTCTTTGCAACGGAATTGGGTATAAAGGTCGAGTGGGTCTTTTTGAATATCTTCCCGTAACTTCGGCAATACAAAAGGCGGTCATGGCGGGGGCTTCAGGGGATCAACTCACGGTGGTTGCCCGTCAGGAGAAAATGACAACCCTGCGTGAAGATGGTATAGAAAAAATGGTGCACGGGGTGACTTCCTTTGAGGAAGTTATTCGTGTAACCGTGGAGTAAAAGATGCAGTATACCTATCATGCATATACCCCGGCGGGGGAGGAAAAACGGGGGCGGGTGGACGCCGATTCCGTTGATATAGCTCGTCAAAAGCTTGTCGATAAAGGTTTGTATGTGGCCTCAATGGAGAAAACAAATCGTGCCACAAGTGGCGGGGCTCCACCCTTGTCTGTTTTTACGCGGGTAGGCAAAAAAGAATTGGCCCTCTTTTTTCGGCAACTGAGTGTTATGTTGCGTGCCGGTGTAACCATCGTGCATGCCCTAACGGTTTTGCAGCGTCAGTCTTTTGGTCGGGGGATGACTGGGGTGACCACCTATCTCCTTTCATCTCTTGAAAGCGGCAGTTCTCTTTCTGAGAGTATGAAGGAATCCCGCCGGTTTAGTCTTTATGATGTCAGCATGGTGGCATCCGCCGAGGAAAGTGGTGAGTTGGATCAAATATGCTGTATTTTGGCTGATCAAATGGAAAAACGGCATGCCTTTAAGGCACAGTTTATAACCGGCATGATTTATCCGGCGGTGGTAACCCTTTTTTCCGTTGTCGTTATCATTATTCTTTCGGTTTTTGTGGTTCCGCAGTTTGCAGAAATTTTGGGCGGGCAGGAAGGGCTTCCCGCCTTAACCCGTTCCTTGATGATCTTTTCTGAATGGATGCAGGAATATTGGGGGGCAATCCTTTTGGGTATATTTGGCACTCTTTTCGGTGTTCCCCTCATAAAAAAAACACGGGAGGGTTCGTATTTCATCGACTCTGTGGCCCTACACATGCCATTGATTTCTAAACTTGTTAGATCAGCCGTATTGGTGCAGTTTTCACGAAACATGAGTGTACTTCTCCGCAGTGGGGTTCCTCTGAGTGATGGTTTGCTGACAGTACGTGATACCTTGGGAAATGCCGTGGCAGCACAGCATATTTCCACCGTACATGAGCAGGTTATCACGGGAGACTCCATGGCAGAAACCATGCGCACCATACCGCGTATTTTTCCACCAATGTTGGTTGAAATGGTTGCCACGGGAGAAGAAACAGGTAGTATGGATGAGGTGCTTATTTTATGTTCTGAAATTTATGAACAGCAGATGGATCAGGCGGTAAAACGCATGAATGCACTTTTAGAGCCCCTGCTTATTCTTATTATCGGGGGACTTGTAGGATATGTTGTTATTGCCCTTATCACGGGTGTGTTGTCATTGTATTAAAAGGAGATTGTATGAAGATTTGGAAAAAAATTTTGCGTGGTGCTGTGGTGCTGTTGTGTTTTTTTTGCAGTGCCTATATTGGATGGGTTCTTTTAGGACCAGAAAATATTCCTCAATGTCGTCATGAAAGGCAGGCCTTTCGTGCCACTCCTTCCCTCAAGTCGGATACGGCAGCTGTGGTGAATGGAAAGGTGATTGATTCCCGTTGTGTGAAACGTCGTGTTGATTTACTGGAGGGTGATTCTATTGCCATACTTCAAGAGAGTCTCCGTGAATTGGTTACTCTGGAGCTTCTCTATCAACATGCACAAAAAAATGGAGTTGAGATATCCCCGCGGGCGGGGAATATTCGTGCAAATATTGTGGCAAGTTCCTTTCCCAGTCGGGAGGAGTATCTCGATTTTTTTAAAGCAGCGCGACTACACGGAGGAAGAGTATGCCCAAGAGTGGTATCAAAAGGTAACCATAGATATTTTTGTGGAGGAACAGGTAGAACGTCATCTTTTGGAAAAGGCTGCAGAAAACCTTGATGACACACTCTTTGAAGCGTATGTGGAAAATATTGATTCTGTCGTACGAAATTATATGGATATTCGTATTGATTCTCTTTTTTCTGTTGCTGATATACAGGTGTTTTAAAATGAGGACCGCCGACGGATTTACCCTTATTGAGTTACTTGTTTCCATTATGATACTGGGGTTTCTCACGGCCTTGCTTATTCCTGCAGGGGGTGTTATCAGTGAACGCCGATTGTACCAAAAGACCGAAGAAAAACTTGCGGCCATCGGTGAAGCTATTTTGGGTCCTCACCGCCGGTTTGATGATTCCGGGATGCCTCATTTTCAGGGCTTTGTTAACGATATGGGAGGGTTGCCGCGGCTCTATTATGCTACAACAGATGCCACGGGGAAGCTTGTTTTTATCGATTCGGTAACCTCCAATAATGCCTCCTGTCCGGATATTGGTTTTACGGGAGCAGCGGGTGCACAGCCCCTTGAGCTGTGGGAAAACCGTGATAGTCTTTCTTATTGGAAGGGTCCCTATTTCTTACGTCCTCAAAACACCCCCCGGAAACATGACTGGGATTACACCCTCGGCGGTGGTGAACGTCGCCGGTTTCTTTTGGAAGAAAACAGAAATCATCTTACCGATGCATGGGGTCGTTCACTGGTTGTTTATGCAGATAGTCTGCTTGATTCCGGTCGTCCGGCAAATCTTATCTTTCTCAGTGCGGGGCCGAGCGGAATGTATGACCTGGATGATACTACAGCTCGGGCGAATGCAGATAATATATCCATGAAAATATCTCAACAGGAATGGGAATCTGTGTTTAAAAAGCGCTGGGAGCAGCAATCTAAAGAACTTCATAGAGCCGTGTGTGGTCCCGGAGGGTTTCTTACCCATGTACGGGATATTGCCCCCCTCACCGGTTCCTATGTACGACATGCTGGCACGGTATATCGATGTACGGTTGGACATGATTCTTCGTCTTCTTTCGAACCCAATAAATGGGAGGCGATTGCTTCGTTGAGTGGCGCTGGCTGGGTGGAAGATTTTACGCCCCATGAGCGGTATTATGCTGTCCCGGACTCCCTTTTTATGCTTACAACCAATACGGATGCCTTCAATAATGAGTATATACCTTCTTTTAGTGGTGACTCATGTGGTGTTATAATGGATGAAGATACGGTATACTATCCAATTCACGGTGGGTGGCGTGGGCCGTATCTCCGTGCTGGATATTCTCTTCGTGATCCCTGGCAGAAGATCATACGGGCTGAGCGGGATTTTTCGGGAAATATTGTGTTTCGTGGTGGAGGAACCCCCTTTACCGTTTATTTTAACGAAGTTACGGGAGTTTTAGGTTTGAAAAAAGAGAGTTCTGTATCAGCCTGTTTTATGAAGAGCGGGAAGAAAAAAGTAGATACCCTTTCAACGCAGGCAGAACCGTTTATTCACGGAACGTATCTTCTGAAAACGGACGGGGGCGTACAATATATCGGCCTACAGGCAGGGGATATTATTGACACACTTACTCTGGAGGATGAATGAAAAAACAGAATAAACGTCGTTCCTATGTGGTGTATCCACGAATACAATTCCCCCTGGCAGGGGTTGTCATTATTACCGCTGGAGGCTCTTTTCTTATCAGTGCCTTGCTGCTTTCGGCATATTTTTTAATGCATTTTACTCCCCGTTTGGTATACCCGATCAATCACCAGCTGATGCTCCTTTTGGGCATGGGATTCTGCGTACTTCTCGTTGTTATTTCATATCTTTTATTCAAATTTTCCCATCGTGTTGTGGGTCCTGTGATAAAATTACAACGGGCGCTACATGCGTTGTCTGAAAACCCCGGAGCGGCAGAGCCTATTGCCTTTCGTCGGAAAGATTTCTTTACACAAACGGCTGTATCCTATAATCAGATTTGCCAGTATTGTAAAGAAAGAGAACGTATTCGCAGGGAGATGCGAAGTGTTATTGAAAAAATAAACCAGGATAAACTCTCCGTAAAAGAGGGGGGTATTCTGCTTGAAAAACTGTATAACACGGATGCCGATTTGATATGAATGTGGCATCTGCTCTTATCACCACCGCCCTTTCACTGGGAATTGTTGCGACGCATCAGGATGAAATTGAAGCGTTTATCACAGAGGTAATCCACGAGGTGCAGATGGTGACCACTGCCGCAAACATGCGTACAATAACGCAATTGCTTGATATGGAATATATTCAACGGCGGCGGTATCCCCGTGAAGATGATTTCCTTGCGTGGGTAGAAAAGAATACTCAACAACGTCTCTTGGAAAAGGATTTGGTTGATTCGTGGGGAAATCCCTTCATATATACGACAGGGAAAAATGGGAAAAGTTTTGAACTCCGGAGTAACGGTCCCGATGGCATTGCTGGAACAGATGATGATTTGGTTATTACCGGTCCGTAATGCATTTACAATACGGTGGCACCACAACGGGATATTGAAAAAGTCTATGGCCTCTTTTTTGTCTTCTCTTGGTATTGAAAAGGTATTGAACGGGCTGTTGTCATCCTCCTATTTTTTCTTAAGTTATGCGGAAGTTGTTTTTTTAGAATACTCTTGATATGTGAGGCTGATATTTCATATATTAGGCAAAACTAACTTGTTTTCCGTGAGTGTTATGGACAACAAAAAAGATACGATAATTCCTTCTCATATCCTGCGGGATATCTCCAAAGCTCTTGCAGGGCTTTCCTATGGGGAGGTGAGTATCACTGTTCATGACGGCAGGATCGTTCAAATAGAGCGTAAAGAAAAGAAACGCTATTAAGTAGTGGCCACCATACCAGTGGAGCCTTTCCATATACTGTAGATCAGCCAAAGCAGACAACTGCACGGGTTTATGATCATGGAGGAGGTTTTGTATGAACGTTATATTAGGTATGGTGTGCATTATCGTTTTTTTTCGATCTGCTAGTACCGCTGAAGTGTATTGCCTTGGTGATGTTTTTGTCCGTGACGATGTGAGTATTTCCCGTGAAGTACAGGGTGAGAAAGCCATGCGGATCGATTCAGTGTTTATTGCTGAGTCTGGTGCTGCAACTACTGAAGATCTATTGCATCGTGTTCCTGGCGTGTCTGTGCGCACGTATATGGGTGGACAGCGTCTTTCAATTAACGGTCTCGATGGTCGATATACCAAGATTCTTGTAGATGGTATTGCTCTTTCGGGAGATGTAAATGGCGCTTTTCCTATAGAGAGTATTCCCCTTTCTGAAATTGCTGCGGTAGAAATCGTGCGCGGTCCCGGATCATCACTCTATGGAAGTGATGCCGTGGGTGGTGTGATAAATATAATTACCCATGACGGACAGGGGGTAAAACCTTTTTCTCTTGGAGTGAGCAGCGGATATGAAACAAATATTGTTTCAGTAAAATGGGATGAGCCCGGTTTTTCAGATCCGGACGTCTCTGATCGGACCCGCTGGGGCGGTGTGTACACCGGTGACATTCGCGCTCGATACCGAGGAGAACAGATATCAGTTTCCGCCCATGGCGGTCTGTATAAAAATTTCGGGGCCCTGGATACCATTGCCGGACGCCGTTTTACCCGATATCTTCATAGTATTGGCGAAGAGACCCGCCTGAACCACGGGGGAAGCATTTCTACACAGGAAGGGCCCCTTTGTTTCAGCGAATTGGGATATCGCCTCGGCACCACAGAGCGAGTGTATTCTGCCACGGAGAGTGAGCAGATTACATCGTGGCGTCGTCGCCGTGAACTCATTTTTCGTGGTAATACCCTTGCTTCAGATAATCTTCTTTTCGAGGGGCATCTTTCTGTTCAACGTTTTGAGACGGAGCGGGAGCGGTATAATTTTGACCATGAGCGTATCTCCGATGAATCTCATACGAAGTTTCCTCGTATCAACGGCCAGGTTCAGTCGGTTATTTTTGGTGAGGTGGTGGAGTCAACCATCGGCATTGAAGGAACCTACGAAGGAGTGCAGGATGACGGCCTTGATGAGGGCGAGCAGTTTGGCTCTGCGGCGGCTCTTTTTGGTCAGAGTCGTATTATACCCCGTGAAGCGGGGGCTTTAACCCTTATTCCCGGTATTCGTTTCGGCTATAACAGCAGGTTTGACAATGTTATTGTGCCCAGCTTCAGCTCTCGTCTTGATTTTTTCAGTGGCTTTTTTGCCCGGGCTGCCCTGGGAAAGGGCTATCTTGCTCCCTCTTTTCAGCAGAATTATCGCAAAGACTGGGTTCATACGGGGGGGAGTTTTGTCCTATCGGGTAATCCTGATCTTGAGCCGGAAACATCCTGGGGAGGTAATGTGAGTATTGGCTCAGAGACGGACCGGTTTTCCTGGGAAGTGTATGGGCATGGTACCCGTGTCTGGGATCAGATTGCCACGCAGCAGATATCAGATGAAGGGGGAATTACCGACGATGGAGAGTTTTATCGTGCCGTTCGTGCCTATGTAAATCTTGACTCTGTGCAGACCTACGGAGGGGACATCTCTCTTTCCTATACATCTGAGTTCAATCTTATGGGATCTCTCACCTATTCATATCTTTATTCACAATTTTGGGATGCAGAGGGAGTGGCTCGCGAAGCAGAGCTCTATTCTCCCCATGGGGTATCGGCATCCCTTTCATGGAGTGTTCCTGCGGGGCAGGTGTTTTCCCCCGTTGTTTCCGGGAGTTTTGTCTGGCAGGATGAGCAGATACAGGACAGCGAGTCGGGAAGTACCATTCCTTCTGATTTTGATATAAATACCCAGGTTCATACAGGGGTTGGGGAGCATTTTTCTGTTTCCCTCGGTGTTCGTAACCTGCTGGATAATACCGTCCGTGAGCTCAATCAGACGACGGGAAGAACCATGTGGATACAGGTTGGATATGAGTTGTAACTTTTTTACTAAGGAGATATGTATGAAACAGCTTTTTTTGTGGGTTGCTGTGAGCATGGTTGCATTTTTTGCAGGGTGTTCAGACAGTACGGGAAGTGATGACAATGGTGGAGATCCTGCGGAGTATGTTATTGATACTGCCAATGTGGATTATAACGGTATAAACCGGGTCGTCTACTATAATTTTCGTACCCGGGAAAAGTGGGAGATGCCCCGCTCTTCATGGGATATTGCCGTGGGAGATGATCTCTACGTGATATCCAATTCCGGTGAATATGGCAGTGGTGTTCACGTTTATGCTACGGGGGATACCACATTCTCTAAGGATTATTCTCATATGGAAGGGAGTGATGACTTTGTTCCCACCTATATTGATGACAATCCCCTCGGGCATTCATGGCTTGATATGACATCCATGCCGCCGGAGTTTACAAGGGAAGTTTTTCTTATTCGTTCCGGTGATGATGCGTACTATAAAATCCAGTTTGTAAATGCCACCATGGGTGGTGGTGTTGAGATGCGTATTGATAGTCCTGACGGTGATGGCGGTGAGGTGCACACCTTTGGTCCTGCCAACGACCGTGAATACACCAGTATTCATTTAGGAGATCGCCGACAGGTTACGGCTTTTCCGCCCCATGATGAGTGGCATATCCGTTTCGGTCGAACGGAGTGGTCCATGGGAGATCGTATTGGGGGAAGAAGCTCCATTGCCATAAACAGCAGTGCCGGTATGGAGGCGGTGATACTTCCCGATACGGACATTGAAGAAGTGACCAGTGTTGGTTCCCGGGAATTTGCAGATGACCCTCTTGGTATCGGACATAACTGGTATACCTTTGACCATGATGAGCGTGTGTTCAGTGTGGATCCTGCCACGTCTCTGATTCGACTTCCGGATAATTCTGTGGTAAAAATGCAGATACACACCTTTTACGGGCCCGGGGGGGAACAGTTTTGGTGTGACTTTGAATATCTCTTTGCCAATGAAGACGGGATCTTTGAGCAGTAAGGGTTGTATGGTATGAACGTAACCTTTGTATTTATGCTCCTCCTCGGTGCGGGGGGAGCTGTTATTACCCAATCAATTATCGATCGGTGGTGGAGGAAGGCTATATTGCCGCTCCTTTTTCTGCTTGTGCCTCTTTTTTCGGCCCCCCACATTCTTGATACAAGCAGTGTTGCGGTGCAGAAGTTTTTTATGGATCCGGCCTTTGTGTCTCTTCTTTCACTTTTTATGATTTGTGAAGGGGTAATCGGTATTTTCCTCGGACTCCGTATTGTTCAGCGCCATTATCAGGGCAGGGATGTAACCTTTGGGGAGATTTTCTTCTATCTGCCCCCCACATCAGCCCTTGCAGGGGTATTGTGGTTTCCCTATCAGATGCTCTTTTTGTATCCCGGTGCGTCTTCTCTCTGGCTTATTGAACGTACTGCTGTTGCTTTGGTGACCCTGTTTTGTATTCTTTCTGTTCTTCTCCGCCGTGTAATAGCGCCGTGGGGAATTCGTGTGGAGATGAAATTGCTGCTGTACCTTGTGCAGATTGTGGTGGCGGCCTTTCTTCCCCTGTTAATACATCCGCCTGAAATTTATGCCGATGAGGTGTCCAGCACTGTGCCCACATTTCCTCTGTGGGTGCTTTTTGCTGGTTTCGGGTGTATTGCTTTCGGTTTTTTCTTTCGTCTTGTATGTGTTTCAAAAGGAGTTTTTCGTGGATCAGATTAATCAGCTTCTCTTTTTTATCTCAGATGGCATGCTTATTCCGGTTATCGTCGTTTTGCTGTTTTTCTTTGGGCGTTCATTAATTATGGTGGGTGGTTTTTTCGGCCTGGCGGTGCAACGTTTTGGTGCACGGTCGGTGCGGGATAAGCATCTTGGGGCCGTACGGGGGGAGGCACCACGGGCTGCGTGTCTGGCCTTGTCAGAACAGGATAAAACCATCTTTTCCCGTGCGGTGCAGGCCCTTGTATCCGCTACAGGAGACCCTGCGCGAATGGATCGGGTTCTTTCTGAGGCAGAGTTGAGTTATCACAGCGAATGCGAAGGTGCAAAGGTGATCATGAAGGTTGGCCCCATGCTGGGGCTTATGGGAACAATCATTCCCATGGGACCAGCCCTCACTGGTCTTGCCACGGGAGATATCGGTATGATGGCTCTGAATATGCAGGTTGCCTTCGGTACAACCGTGGTTGGTCTTTTTTGCGGCATTGTCGGTTTTGTCCTCAGTAGTATTAAACGGCGTTGGTTTGCTCGTGATATTATTGACCTTACTTATGTGCGGGAGGTGCTGGATGCAGAAGTGTAGACGGGGTGTCTCCTTTTTGCAGGAACAGGGGGAGGAAGATCCCATAAGCAGTGTGGCCAATCTTTTTGATGTGGGAATGGTCTTTGCCGTATCCCTTATGGTAGCCATGGTGAGCTTTATGCATATGAGTGACTTTCTTACGGGAGAGTCCTCTACAATTGTGAAAAATCCGGGACAGGATAATATGGAAATCATCCGTCGGGAGGGTGAACGTATTGAACGTTACAGAGCCTCAGAAAATCAAAGCGGTTCATCCGAGGGGACAGGTCGCCGTGTGGGTTCTGCCTATGAACTTGAAAATGGTGAGATTATTTACATCCCGGAATAGCACCGTGTACTGAGGGAAATATGAACGATGTTTCTCACTGATCATGTCCATGCGGTAGCAGTATTCGTATCCATTGTACGGTAAAATATTAGAATAGGATTGAGGTATATGAAAAAAGGTGTATTTATCGGAATTGCTCTTCTCATAGCTCTGGCAGGGTATGGGGTATGGGAGTATCATCTGCGTCCTACGCGCATTCTTTTTGTAAATTTTCGTGACTGGCAGGTTGCATCCCATGTGGATGCAGGGGATAATTTTTTTCTTCGTATCGACCGTATCGATACCGATGAAATATCCCTTGCTACACTTCGGAAATACGATGTGGTCTATCTTTTTGGTATGGGGTTGCGTTTAAGCGAGGAACAGCGTGATGCTGTTATTGAAGCAGGACGCCGGGGGGTATCTATATTCACCTATGCCTCCAATACTCAAGAAGATGATATGTCTACGGTGGATCCCCTCTCTGCCGAAACCATGCAGGCATATATGGCAAATCAGTCTACGGAAAATATGGCGGCCCTCTTGCGGTACAGTCGTGCCTATCTCCATGGACGTTCCTTTGGTGTGGGGGATGTCCCTGAGCTGGTGGTTCTCCCCGGAGAGTATTTCTCCCATCCCGATCTTGACAAGGTATATGAAGAGTATGCCGCCTATGAACTTGCTTATGCAGAACTTCCCCAGTATCACCCGGAGGGAAAAAAGGTCCTCATGATGACCTCAAATATCGGTATGGAGGATGAAAGCGGATCCCTTCCATACCGGGCTGTTTTACGTGCCCTGGAAGCACAGGGAATGCGGGTATATGCTCTGTCGGGTATGCGGAACCGCCTTGCCTATGCGCAAAAGGTGCAGCCCGATGCGCTGGTTCTATTTGCCCATGGGCGTTTTGCCATGGGGCAGCCCCATGAGTCTGAAAAGCTTCTGGAGGAGTTGAATGTTCCCCTCTTTGCTCCGCTCCTGGTGCGTGAGAAAAAAGAGGAGTGGATACGTAGCCAGCAGGGGATGAGTGGGGGGCTTATGGGACAGAGTATTGCCGCTCCTGAAATTGATGGTGCCATCGCGCCCTTTGCCGTGGGGGCCTTGTCAGAAAATGAACAGGGGTTTCAGGTCTTTGTGCCGATTCAGGAACGGGTGGACCGCTTTGCCCGTACGGTGCACAACTATGTCTCTTTACAGGATACTCCCGTAGAGGAAAAACGCCTTGCCGTTGTGTATTTTAAAGGTCCGGGACAAAACGCCATGGTGGCGGGGGGGCTTGAGGTTGCCCCATCCCTGCTACATTTTCTTCGCTCCCTGAAAGAGGCGGGGTATACCACGGGCCCCCTCCCGGAAACGGTGGAAGAGTTTGCGCGTATTGTGAATACGAAGGGGATACGACCGGGGCCCTATGCGGAAGGTACTATTGCACAGCTTCAGGAAATGGATATTCCCCGAATTCATGTGGACAGTTTAACCGCATGGATGGGCACGGCCCTGCCGGAAGAACTTCGTGCTTCTGTGGAAGAGCGGTACGGACCGCCCCCGGGGGACTATCTTATCAGGGAAGACAGCCTTCTCACGCTTCCTGCGATCAGTTTTGGCAATATTGTCTTGCTTCCCCAGCTCATGCCCGCCCTCGGTGATGATGATTTTTCCCTGATTCACGGCGCGGAGGTTGCTCCGCCCTATCCCTACATAGCCACATATCTTTGGGCACGAAAGGGGCATAGGGCAGATGCGCTTGTTCATTTTGGCACCCACGGGAGTCTTGAGTTTACTCCCTGGAAACAGGCCCCCTTGTCCAGTTATGACTGGCCCGACATCCTCATGGGAGAACTTCCGCACTACTATTATTATACTATTAATAATATCGGTGAAGCAATCATCGCCAAACGTCGTACCTATGCCGGTATTGTTTCTCATCTCACGCCTCCCTTTCGTCGTGCAGAGCTCTATGGCGGGTTTCAGGATCTTCATCGCATGGTGCACGACTACGAGCTTGTGGAAGATGCGGGGCATGAATCAGCTCTAAGTGATGAGCTTGAAGGAATGATTCTTTCTCTGGTAGAAGAGCTCGGCCTTCATCGTGATCTCTCTTTTCCTGATGATTTTATTTCCGTCATGGATGCGGATGATATTATTGATGAAGTACATCGATACCTGCATGAGGTGGAGGCGGAAGTAATTACGGAAGGGTTGTATACCCTGGGAAAACCTTATACCCAAGAGCAGGTAGAGCGTACGGTTGTCGAGATGTTTGGTGAAAATCTTGCCCATGGGAAATTTCGTCATGCTCGCGCAATCGGGCAAATTACGGAAGATTTGCGGGAAGATCTGCACTGGTTTGAAGAGAACTTTCTTGATGCAGCCCGTGACGATGTTACGTCGTTTTTCGCCGGGAAGGAATTCACCCTTCTTTCTTCTCATGAACGGCGGCGTCTTGCCTATCTGCAGGAAGTTATACCCTCTGATGCAAGTGAACCGGCAGATCTCATGGCGGATATGATCGCCATGGGAACGCAAACCGAATCTGACGAGAGGTGTGATCTTTCCCCGGAGGAGCTTTCGCGTATTCTCACCTCTCTCCTTGCCGACAAAACTCACCGTTCCATTGTCCATTCCCTTGAAGACAGTGAGCGGTACGAACGATTGCGCAGTATGATTTCACCAGAAAATCTCCAGCGGGCTCGAAGGATGAGCCGGGTTATTCCGCCCATGGCAGATGCCGTTGCCTTCATGGAAACGCCCGAGGGGCTTTCGCTCATGCGGTATATGGACTCACCCAAGCGTCGTCAAAACGTGCTTGCCCTTGTTTCAGACAGTGCCCGTGATGCGGAGGTGGAACAATACCGATTGAAACAGAATAAAAAACGTGTGCAGCGACTCAATAGGGCGGAAGAATTATTTCTTTCCCTTGTTCGGCAAGAGTATTCCCCACAGATGTGGAAGGACTCGTCCCTTTCTGCATTGGAGAACAGTGATACTCTTCTTGCAATCTTTATCAGCCTTGATACGCTCTCCGGTGCAGAAGTATATCTTTCGTCGTCGCTGCAGATGCTTGCCGATCAGGATGCCGTTGTTTCCTTATTACAACAGCGACAAAGAGAACTCCAGCAGATACGGGAGGCACGACGGGAGAAATATGGCGAGGAAAAAAATGCCCTGGAATATCTTGCCGGACTGGAGGAGGAGATTCCCCGGGTGGCCTATGCTCTGCAGGAGAGCTCTGCCATAGAGATGGAACGCATGCTCAATGCCCTTTCCGGTGGATTTTCCCCGCCATCAACGGGCGGGGATGCCGTGCATAATCCTCGGGCAGTCCCCACGGGACGAAATCTCTATGGTATTGACGCAGAAACAACACCGGGGCTGGCAGCATGGAATGCTGGTACTGCCTTGGCAGATCAATTAATTGCTGCGGAAAAATCCCGTACGGGAGGATATCCACGAAAGGCGGCCTTTACCCTCTGGGGCGGAGAATTTGTCCGTGACCGTGGAATTACCATTGCGCAGATACTTTCCCTTCTCGGGGTTGAACCGGTTCGTTCGTCCACGGGACGTGTGACGGATGTGCGGCTTATTTCCTCGGAGGAGTTGGGACGCCCCCGTATTGACGTGGTGGTACAAACCTCCGGGCAGTTTCGCGATATTGCCGCATCGCGCCTGTTTCTCATAGATCAGGCGGTCCAGCTTGCTGCTGCGGCAGAGGATGATGTGTACCCCAATTATGTTCGAAAGGCAACTGTGGAGGCAGAGCGTGCCCTTATGGAAGAGGGATACTCCCCACGAAAGGCCCGTGAGTTTTCAACAGCTCGTATTTTCGGCGGGGTGAATGGGAATTACGGGACCGGTATTCAGGGGCTTGTGGAGTCGGGCGACCGCTGGGACAGCGATACGGTTATCGCCGATCAATATTTGCAGAATATGGGTGCCGTATATACGCAGAATAATTGGGGCGAGTTTCATACGGGCCTTTTTTCAGCAGCCCTGACACATACGGATGTGTTGGTACAGAGTCGTTCCTCCAATACCACGGGCCCCCTTTCCCTCGATCATAACTATGAATTTATGGGTGGCTTAAATACGGCTATCACCCGGGTAACTGGTGAAGAAGCACAGGGGTATTTTACGGATGTTCGCAACCCCAACCGCCATAGAATGGTTGATGCAAAGGAGGCCATATGGACCGAGGCACGATCCACCATTCTCAATCCCAATTATATCACCCCTCTTTTGGAAGGGGGCGCGTCGTCGGCAGAGGTCTTTGCTGAAACCGTGCGAAACACCTTTGGCTGGAATGCCACAAAGGCGTCGGTGATTGATGAGGAGCTGTGGGAGGAGTATTACGAAACTCTCATTGAAGATCACCATGACCTGGGTATCCGTGATTTCTTCGAAGAGGTAAACCCCTATGCTTTGCAGGAGGTGACTGCGGTTATGCTGGAAACGGTGCGAAAAGAGATGTGGGATGCCGATTCAGCGGTCATCCAGGAGCTTGCCGACATCCATGTGTCCCTTGTGGCAGAGCATGATGCCGGATGCAGTGGGTTTGTCTGTGATAACCCCTTGTTACAGGAGATGATTTCTGAGACGGTTTCACAGGAAAAGCGTACCTCCTATGCAGAGAATATTGCCGCCGTCAGAAATCCCCGGGGAGAGTCCCTGTCTGCCGATAATTCTGTACGTCTTGAGAAGGAGACCCTTACAGATACCCTCCAGCGCATTGTGCAGGATAATCGCCCGGTAATTATGGGGATTGGCGTAATTCTTCTCATGTTGATTGTTCCCTGTATCGTACAACGACGTATGTAGCGGGGCAAGGCGTACGAGGGGCTTCTCGTACGCATCTTCTGGGAGTCTCTGAGAAAGACGAATATATTCGATGTCTCATCGAGGCTCCACTGAACGTGAGAACCTCACTCATGAAAGGCAGGCATGGGAGCTCTATCTATGGGGCAAAATTTATTCGTATCTTGAAAAATTCTCTTCTCTTACTCAGCAAAGAGAAATATATCCTCCTGGGCATACTCCATTGCTCGGCGAAATGACCGATGGGGCTTCGCTTGAAAGATAGTGGTATCTTGAAGCTTTATATGAAGAACGGCTGAATCGGAGAAGACAAGCTCCTGAAAATCCCTGTTTGAGATATGCGAGGTATAGCGATAGGTTTTGTCTGAATGTCGTTGGTAGAGGGGAGAGATATCATGAAGATGCAGGGTGTCACCATTGTAGGAGAAGAATACTTGAGAGAGTGGGGCAGAAAGACGCTAGGAAGGGGAGAGGGTAAAGTTGCACCGTGTCTTTGTTGTGTCGTGTTGTATGTAGGTGAAATCTATCCGTACGTCCATGGTACGGGAGGTGAGTCTGCTGGGGCGAATAAAATATTGATGGGTATTGTTGCTACGGAAAAACGTTTCGATATATGTTCGCGAGGTACAGGATATGCAGAAAATACAGAGGCTTACTATGCAGAGGTATTTCATGAAAGCGTTCTCCGAATAAATTACGGGAACGGAACACTCCGTTCCCGCAGAAATGTATGGTGTGGCATCTTACTCACCGGTAACAATGGTAGTATATCGCCGAACGAAATTAAGAAACAAGAGTTCATATTTTGAATCAACCGTAGAAATCTCTGAGATTCCGCCGTTTTTGGCAGCGGTTTTAATGCTTGCATCACCGCCATCAAAGAAAAACCCAAGGACTTGTACGGTTTCGGCTTCACCAACCTTTGATCCAACGGGGTTGCTCGTGGCGTTTACGGGTGCTGTGGCAGAACACCCCACAAGGGTAATGACCAGTGCTGTTGCTCCCACGATACTGAGTAATTTCTTCATATTCTTCTCCTTGATTATACTATACAATCCTTACTATATTGATAAGCTATATGATTGAGCCCTGCAGATTCAACCATTTTTTTTAATTTTGTGAAAAGTGAGTTCCTGTTCAGCCTGGAAATCTTCGTCGAAAGATGAGGTAATAAATGTACGATGAGCCTCTACATGAAAGTATGGCCTCATCTCACAACAAGCCGATTATTTTGTAACTAATTGTTCTCGTAGCTCCTCGAGGGGAGAGGTTGGAGTATACAAAAAGAGCTGCCCCGAAAGAGCAGCTCTTGTATAGTTTCTCCTCAGAGGAGTCGCTTATTCCATTTGCTCAAGCATTTCAAGCTGACGGAGAAGTTCCTCTTCCTCTGACTCAAGATCTTGCAGTTCACGCATCGCATCGTCATCCTCTGAAACGGTGCTTTGCTCGGAGGCACGTCCCAAGGTGTAGTTGACAAGCTGTTCGATGCTTCGACGATCTTGGGCAAAGAACCGATCGCGTTCAAGTTCATCTAAGGCCCGATGATACGCGCGAACAGTTTCTTCAATACTTTCGCGCACTTGATTTAAGCTATCTTTTTGTGTTTCCACATACGAGCTATAGGTTGTTTGCGCGAGGCGGTTTGCCGAATTTGCCAGATCAAAATATTCTGTTCTGCTTTCATAATACGCTTCTTCCTTATCGGCAAGGTCCTCCTCTGTTGGAGGTGTAAAGTCCTCAAGGGCGCGACTCATGGGCGTCAATACCTGTACCGCATCATCCCAATCATCATTCATCATGTGATAGTAGGCCAGAATAACCGACGCTTCAGCACGAAGAACAGGATTATCAGTTGCTTCAATCAGGTCGCGAGAGTAGTTACGGCAGTCACGCCAGTTCTGTACCTTAAAAGCTGACCATGCTTTACCCACCAAAGCATCAAGATAATACTGGCTATCGTCATCCACTTCCCGCAGAGAGGCAATGGCTTGAGGATATTGCCCATTATTAAAATAGTAGTATCCTAAGAGGGCGTAAGAACGATTTTTGATTTCCCGTTGTAAATCAACTTGTCGCTCTTCTAAATAGGTTTCTGCCTCTACACTGAGAGGAGCTTGAATGACATTATCCAAGTGAAGTTTCACCGCATCAAAATCACCATTTCGAGCCTCTGCAGTAGCAAGAGAATGCTGAGCGAATATGTAGTATTCATGCTCGCGGGGTACTTGGGAGAAATGGGTTATTGCACGGTTTGTATTGCCTTGAGCAAGCTCTTGTTCGCCCATGTAGTAGTAGGCTTGATTGCTGATAGAGTCTGCAACTACAGAGCGAGTGAGTTCTGAGAACTGGCTACTTACTTCTTGGGTCAGTCCTTCACGATAGTTTAAACGAAGCAGCCCCATCCGTGCAATGTCGACCGTGCTTTGCGAAGCAGGGAACTCTGTAAGCACCTTGTTATAGTTTTCCATGGCAAGCTCACGCATCTCCATTTCCTCTTGACTGCGGGCAATGTAGTAGGTGGCAAGGTGATTTCGAGGAAACTCGGGATATTCCACAGTGATTCGTCCGAAAAGAAACATGGCGTCCCAAAATTCACCTGCGGAGTAGTGACGCATGGCACGTCGCCACAAATCACCCACATTAATCATATGGCGCTCAGCCATGCGACGTGCCCATTTTTGCTCACGGTGGAGTCCAATTTCACTGCGGAGATACACACTGTGGGCAAAGGCATTATCGTCTTCATACATGCTTATGTACTGATAGTTGGCCTGGAAATCTCTTCCGCCAAAAACCGTTGGTACATTGAGCCCCCCGGCAAGACCGATATAATTATTCCCCACAAGGCCATAGACGTTTACCATCTGCATCATCCAGAACCCAATTCGACTGTTGAAATCAAACTCAATGGAACCGTCGCCGGGAACCAGTTGTGCCTGTCCATCCACAACCTCTACATCAAAGTACTCGTCAAGGCTGGTAAAGTCTTTAAAGTCAAGATCAATTCCGGCATCAATTCTGCCATCCCACATTTTCCCCATCCAAGAGAGTTTCGCATTAATTGACTGCTGCTGAAGCTCTTCAAATTCAAAGTCTGGTGAGAGGGCATTCTGAAAACTTAACCCAATAATATGTTCGCCGAGAACGGGATTGTTCATTAAACGGTAGGAGGCACCAACATCAAGGGCAATACCCTGTATGGGGTCGCCGAAGTTTGGAATTTGATAGTAGATGAGGTTGGCACCAACGCTTAATCGGTTCCATGGGTTAATGGCATAGGATGCCATGAAATGGGTGTGGTTATCTTGCCACGAATCTCCCGTGGGGGAGAAGGTATTTGTACCGGGATCCCAGAGATACCCTTCAATTTCTTCAGAGGAGTTTACCCCGAGAACTGAGAGCCCAACTGACTGGTATAACCCAATGGGATAGGTAATCCCCGCTTCATAGAGGGTAAAGGTTCCTCCGAGACTTGGAGAAAACACCCCCCGTACAGAGGCGTAGTTTTCTTCGGTCATAAAGGCAGGGTTTGTCGCCGGAGAGTGTCGTGAAAAGAGGTCACGCCACCGTTGGGTAATGTAGTATTCGCCGGGCAACCCGTCAGCATACACTTGAACTGCCATGACGGCGGTAATAAGGACAATCGCATATATCTGTCTGCTTAATCTCGTGAAGTTCATTATATATCCTTCCCTTTCCTATTCAGTGTATCTGATTCCAATGACGTTGCCATCTCGTGATCGAATTGCGCAGCATCCCTGGGAGCGACGAAAGTCCATACCGACACGGGGAGAACGAAAATCTGGTCGAAATTGAAAATTCCCCGGAGGAAATTCATAAAATTGATTTAAGTTTTCCCAAAAATTATTCTCCGTGATAATCGAGGCGGCTGATTCGCTGCTCCATTGTGCTCCAAATTTCTGATTGTACGCAACAATGTTTTTCTTAAATGTAACTTCTGATTGTCCACCGAGCCAGAGACCAAAACCGCCGTTATGGGCGATGGTATTATACTCAATTTCTCCCGTTGTTGACTTGGCATCCCAGGTTACAATACCACTGCCGCGGTTAAAGGCAATGAGGTTGTCTTCCATTTGCGGAGCATACCGCACAGCCACCACGCCGGTCATCCAGTTCTGTATAATTTCACAATTCTTTATTTTGGCCCGTTCAGATTTGCTGAATACACCGATAGTACCGTTTTTAATGACAAAGCCGTCGATAACACTCCCACGATTGAGCTCCACCACAGTACCGCGTCCACCGCCATCAATGATCGCTTCGTGTTTCACCTCCGCCTTCAAGACCACATCGGGCGGAACCAGTATCTGTTCTTCATAGATACCTCTTTTAACAAGCACCGTATCTCCCGGCTGTGCCTGCACAAAGGCAGAAAGTATTGATCTCATACCGGAAGAGGGCACAACGAGTACTTCACCATTACTGTCTGCCCCCATGAAAATGAGAAAAAAGAGGGCGGTCAAAAGGGTCTGCTTCAACTTCATATGGAGCACTCCATGGGTTTATTATTTATGATCATATATCCGTGAGCCTAAACGTCCCCTATCCGTAGCATCAAAGGAACTGCGTGACGAGCTTGGAAAATTGAAGTTACCGCTTCGGGCATCGATAAATTCAGGATCGTAGGAAAAATTATCTTCGGGAAGGGCCATGTTAAACTCTATGTTTCCGAAGTAATTGTTGTTTTCCTGTACCACGGTCACCTCCGGGCCCTGCACTTGCAAGGTGAGTCGTTTGTTGTAGGCAACAATATTGTTGCGGACATGAATTTCCGCTTCACCACCAAGGGAGATTCCGTGGTTTTCATTGTGAGCGATGGTATTGTGTTCTATAGAGCCGTTATACGCTTTATCATCAACCCAAATCTGAATACCGGAGCCGCCATTTCGATATATTATGTTATCCCGTATTTCCGGTACGGCAATAATTGATGATATACCGCTATTCCTGTTGCGTGATATGCGGCACTCCGCGATGGTATTATCAAGGCCACGACTGAAAACCCCAATGCGCCCGTTCTGTACCTGTACGCCGCGGAGAGTTGCGTTGTTGGTAAGGGTAACCACATGCTCGGCTCCAACACCGTTGAGCACTGCGCCGTGCAGGTTCTGAGATACCACGGTCACTCCCGGAGGAATCGGGAATTCTCCATAGTAATTTCCATCTTCTAACACGATGGTTGTGCCAGATTGGGCCGATTGCAGGGCCTCGCGTAAGGCACTTCCCCGAGGGGAAACCACAATCTCTTCAGCGGGAACAGGTAGAGTCATTACTGTCTGCATAAGAAGTACCAAGGTGATCCTTTTTAAAAACTGTCTTCCCACATACATACGCTGTTTCAACAGGCAATTCTCCGTATTAAGTTATAAAGATAACACCAAATGTGCCGTTTTGCAAAAAAAAGACCGTTCTATGAAAATAATATGCCTTGGGAGAAACAAGTGGGCGATTCTCATATTTTCTGTCTTTTCTTTTGTCATAAATTCTTCCTGTGCTCCTATCTTCTCGAATTTCTTCGAAAACTTTCTTCAATGATCTCCGTAAGGAGTTGCGTATAGCTGTTTCCCTGTGAGAGATACGACTTTGGCAAAAGTGAGGCCGGGGTGAAGCCGGGAAGGGTGTTGACCTCTAAGACAAAGGGGGTTCCGCCGTGGACTATCATGTCAGTACGGGAGTAGACGGAACATTCAAGGCTGATATGCACCGCTCGCGCTGTTCTCTCGAGAAGCTCCACGAGTTCAGGAGCATGTGGTACGGGAACAATCTCCTCGGATTTTCCCTTATATTTTGCATCATAATCAAAATATGTTCCCTCCGTGGGTTTGATATACACCGGGGGTAAGGCTTGTACACCCTCTGCTGTTTCCATGACGGGACAGGAAAACTCTTCTCCTTCGATATAGGTTTCTACCAATACCGACGGGGCATACTGTGAGTACTCTTCGAGAAGACCGTGCAACTCTTCTTTTGTATGGGCAATTCCCATGAGTTTGGAAGAGCCCGATTGTGGGCATTTTACAAAACAGGGAAACCCGTGTCGTGCGGCGATATGAGGAATTTTTTCCGGCTCATTTCGATAGAGAGTATAGGGTGGTGTCGGTATACCGCTTGCTTCAAATATTTTCTTGGCTAAGCCCTTATGCATTCCCAGGGCACTTGCGCTAACTGCACTTCCGGTATAGGCAACGCCAATAGTTTCCAGATATCCTTGAAATACTCCATCTTCTCCAAATTCTCCGTGGAGGGCATTAAAACAGATATCACAGTTATTCCAGACTGAAACAGCTCCACGTGGTGAATAGGGGCCGCGGAACCGAGAAGATTCTTTCGGGGTGTGGAGATCTTCCTCGGTGATGGCATCACCTGTTTCGGCAAAGTAGAACTGTCTTTTTTCGTCGATAAGGACAACCGCAGGGATGTATCGTTCACGATCAAGATTGCGTAGTATTTCAAGACCTGTTTGCAGGGATATCTCTCGCTCTTGCGACGGGCCTCCCATGGCGATAGTAACATGTTTTTTCATCGTATATAACTCCTTCTCTGTTTCCTTCAAAATAAAAAATGGGAAGGTTGAAAAACCTTCCCACGATAAAATTGGAGAAAAATGGGATCACAGAGCTTTTGCAGCGATCAATTTTTCCCGAATCCATGAAAGCGCCTCCGACTCAGCAATGGTAACCTGCTCTTTTGTATCACGGTCACGAATTGTCACGGTTCCCTGTTCGAGTGTATCCGTGTCAATGGTAATACACCAGCATGTTCCAATTTCATCTTGCCGTGCATAGCGTTTTCCTATTGAAGAATTTGCTTCCATCTGTGCGGAGATACCATTTTGTAAAAACTCTGTGTACAGGGCTTGTGCACGTTCTGGCATGCCGTCACGTTTTACTAAGGGGAGCACCGCCACCTTGTACGGCGCGATGGCTGGGTGAAAGGAAAGCAACTTCCGTTTTCCCTTACCCTCTCCTTCTTCACGGTAGGCGTCACAGAGAAAGGCGAGGGTTGCACGGTCTGCCCCCGCTGAGGGTTCGATAACATAGGGGGTATAATGAGTGTTTTCTTGCTCGTCAAAATAGGTAAGATGTTTCCCGCTTCCTTCACTGTGGGCTTTTAAATCGAAGTCGGTTCGATTGGCAACACCTTCCAATTCGCTCCAGCCAAAGGGGAATTTATACTCCATATCGACACAGGCCTTTGCATAATGGGCCAGTTCATCTTCAGCGTGATCACGGAGGGTGAGGTTTTCCTCTGCGATACCGTGGTTTATATACCATTGATAGCGAGCATCTCTCCAGTAGGAATACCACTCTTCATCCGTACCGGGTTTTACAAAGAACTCAAGTTCCATTTGCTCAAACTCCCGTGTACGGAAGGTATAATTTCCCGGAGTAATTTCATTGCGGAAGGATTTTCCTACTTGTCCAATGCCGAAGGGGATTTTTTTGCGAGTTGCGCGCTGAACATTGACAAAATTTACAAAAATACCTTGGGCTGTTTCGGGGCGAAGATACACCGTGGCAGAACTGTCTTCTACGGGGCCCATGAAGGTTCGAAAAAGGAGGTTGAAGTTTCGTACTTCTGACAAAAGGCCACCATTTTCCGGGCTAAAGGCGGTTGTATTTGTTACCTCTTCCATGGTTTCGCCGAGAAGCTCAGCTTTTTCAATGCCATGTTTTACCTTGTAGTACTCGCGCGCAGTTTTTCGTGCCTTATCAAATTGTGCCTTATGAGTGGCCAGTACTTTGTATTCCCGATCCGATTCTTTCCCGCTTTTTGCGTCCTTGGCTCCGGTAAAGGTAAGGACGGTTCCGCTTTGCGGCTCTATGTGGTCTGTTCGAAAGCGGTTGCCCGTGAGAAGACAGTCTGCCATGGGATCGGAAAAGCCGTCAAGGTGTCCTGATGATTTCCAAACCTTGGGATGCATGAGTATGGAGGCGTCCAAGCCAACCACATCTTCACGCTCTGCGATAACGGACCGCCACCACGCATTTTTCACATTGCGCTTGAGCTCTACCCCTGCCGGACCATAGTCCCAACAGCTGGTAAGACCACCGTATATCTCGCTGGATTGAAATATGAATCCCCGTCGTTTCGCCAGGGAGATTATCTTTGACATTTTATCGTCTTCACGACCGGCTCTTGGCATATAAAATCCTTTGGGTTAAACCGTACTGCACTGGCTAAAATAATATATGCAGAGATGATATTGCGAAGATTGGCTAATTGGTGGTGCTTTTGTTTTTTCCTTTCCCTCGATCAATTCCTATGGTATACTCATTTTTTTGGAGATATGAGTACCCTTATGAAAGCACATCCGATTCTTGTTGCTGATGATGATATGACTACACAATTACTCCTGCAAAATGCATTGGAGGAGTGGGGCTACTCGGTTATTGTGCGGGATAATGGCATTGAGGCCTTAGAGATTATTAATAGCGGTGCTGTTTCTGTTGCCCTGTTAGATTGGGATATGCCTGGCTATGACGGTATTACCGTGTGTCGCCGTCTCATGAAACAGAAGTGTGAGTCCTCCGTATATCGTATTCTTCTTACGGCGAAGGAAGGGAGTGAAAACATTTCCCGGGGGCTTGAAGCGGGCGCACATGACTACATTATAAAACCCTTTGATCCAATTATTCTGCAATCGAGGATTCGAGCGGGATTACGCTTTTACAAATTAGAAAAATCTCTCTTTGATCGAAACCGTGCCTTACGCAAATATGCCTTTGAGATGGAGCGTCTGGCCCAAGAACGGGCGGAACAGCTGATTCACGCAGATCGTTTAACCACCATTGGAATGCTGACGGCGGGGGTGGCCCATGAAGTGAATAATCCAAGTACCTTCATCAGCGGGAATATCTCAATTCTGAAAGAGTTATGGCCACTCATACGGCGTGGGCTTCACGGACTTCGTGAAGAGGTTTCTCCTGAAGATGCTTCTCGCCTCGATTTTGCCATAGAGGAAATTCCCCCCATTCTCTCAGCCATGGAATCGGGGGTGAATCGTATTGGGAAAATCGTCGAGGGGTTAAAGCTCTATGCCAGAAAAGATTCCATTGAACAAACAGAATTCTCCTTAGCTGCGTTGATACATGATTCGCTCGCCTTGCTGCAGGCATCCTTAAAAAATATAGCCCTTGATCTAGAAGTGGATGACTCGCTTATGGTGTATGGAGATTACCAAAAGGTGGAGCAGGTTCTGGTGAATCTTCTCGTTAACGCCGTAGATGAGTTACACTCTCTGGAGGGCCGTGAGCAGCGTATTCGTATTGCTACAGAGGAGGATGACAAAGATGTATGGGTACATGTGCATGATACCGGACCGGGCATTGCAGAATCGGTGCGGGAAAAACTTTTTTCTCCTTTTTTTACCACCAAAGAGCCGGGAAAAGGGACCGGTTTAGGGTTGTCAATCTGCGCGGGAATTATAGAACAACATGGAGGAACAATTCGCGCTTCCTCCTCAGAGCTTGGTGGTGCTCTCTTTTCATTCTCAATACCGAAACATTCAACATAAAGGATGATTGTATGAAGTATCGTATTCTCATTGTCGATGATGAAAAAGAGATTCGTGATATGCTGTCTCGTCATTTCCGTCTAAAGGGGTATTCCTGTTCAACCGCAGAAGGGGTTGATGCTGCAGAGGGGGTACTTCAGTCTGAGTTGGTGCATATTGTCATATCAGACATTGTCATGCCGGGTAAATCTGGCACGGAGTTAATGAAGCTGATTAATGAAGAGTATCCCATGGTAAAGATTATTATGATAACGGGCTATGTTTCCTTAGAAAACGCTTTAACCTGCATGCGCCGCGGAGCAGACACCTGCATTTTTAAGCCGTTGGGAGATCTAACAGAGCTGGATGAGGCCGTGCATCGTGCGGGGGCCTGGCATAGTCGGTGGCTTGAAAAGCTGCATATACTAAAAGACAATAGGAGGGGGCATGAGTAATTCTGAGATTGATCTTGATGTACTCATCGGCTTTATCGACGAAGCGTCAGATGACTTGACCGATGTCTCAGAACATATTCTGCGTCTGGAAGAAGAAGCCGATCTCGAGACCATCCAAGCCGTGTTTCGTGTATATCACTCACTGAAGGGGAACGCGTCCTATTTTGGACTCTTTCGGGTTAAGGAGCTCGCCCATGCCTTGGAGCAGGTGTTGGATAAGCTTCGAAATAATGAGTTGTCCCTCTCTGGAACGGTCATAAAGACTCTTTTAGAGGGAACATCCCGTTTAGAAGAGCTCTTTCGAGGAGTCCGCGAAAACAGCGGTGTTGAACCGGCCATATCGGTGGATGACCTTCTGGAAAAATGCACCTCCCTATTTGCCTCTTCCGGAGAGAGCCTTCTGGAGATTCAAAGAGAGTTGCGTCGTATTAACACAATTCATGAATTAAAAGATCTCGACAGGCTTATTACGTACATCGATTCTGTACGGGGAGAAACCACAGAGGGGCATGCTGATACACGTGATGTTCAGCCCCAAGAGGGACGTTCCCTTCCTCTTATCGATACGATTCTTGCGTTTTTTCTCGAACAGCAAGAGAGCGATCTCCTCTCCGATGCTGATACGGCATGGGTGGAACAGCAGCTTCGGGAGTTACAGGAGGCGTACCAATGGAACGAAGGGGGGAAAGATCTTCTTGAGAGTGTGTGGGATGATTTTCGCGTTTGTAAAGACACGGTGGGGCTTGATCCACTTATGCGGAGTATTCTCCAGGATAAATTAGTAGAGCTGAACTCTGCAGCCTTTGTAAAAACACCGGAGGCCCCGCGGAAAAATAGTTCTCAGGAAGAACCTGATTCACCCCAAAAGATTTCTCACGATAAGACCATGCGGGTAAAGGAGTCTACGGTTGACAAATTTTTATCCTTTGTGGGAGAGTTGGTGATTGTAGAAGAGATGTATCGTAATTTTCATGTACAACTACTTGATGAATCTCTTACACGGGAAGAGTTACTCTTTCGTCATAAAAAAATCACGGAAAATTTTCAGGGGTTTTCCCGGATGTTGCGTAAATCCATCATGGATATTCGAAAGATTAGTATTGGAAAAGTGGTAAAACGTATGCCCACCATTGTGCGTGAGGTGGCGGATACACTGAATAAGAAGATCGTAACAGTGATAGAAAATGGCGATATAGAAATAGATAAAACTCTTGTTGAAAAGATTGATGCTCCCTTGGTGCACATGGTGCGTAATTCCGCGGATCACGGTATTGAGCTTCCAGAGGAGCGTAAAAAGCAGGGGAAGTCGCCGGAAGGTACCATCCGAATTACTGCAGAAGAAGTTGACGGAGATATCCTTATTACGGTTAGTGATGATGGAGCTGGGGTAGATACCGATAAAATACGGGATAAGGCGGTGTCCATGGGGATTATCACTCCCACTGATACATTGACAGAAGAGGATATTCTGTCTGTAATGTTTAGCAGCGGGGTTTCTACTGCCGAGACCGTGACAGATATTTCCGGCAGGGGAGTAGGCATGGATGTGGTGAAAACTGCTATAGAAAGTTCAGGTGGCTCCATCGGGGTTCACACCGTACGTGGAGCAGGAACCACCTTCACAATAAGTTTACCTGCTTCAGTTACAACACAAATAATTCAGGGGTTGGTTGTGAGCAGTGCAGGTGAGCGTCTTGTTTTTCCTGTAGAAACGGTTGTCACAACCCTGTCCTCGAAAGACGCACACATACATAGCTACAAAGCAACATCTCATATGATGCCCCTGGACGATGAGATTATTGCGGTGAAAAACCTTGCCGATCTAACAGGGAAAGGTCCTGGTACCCAAGACGGGTTTGTTGTTGTGGTGGAAGATTCAAGCAAGGCTAAAACGGCCTTGCAGGTAGATGCCATTGTTGGTATTAGTCAAATAGTATTAAAGGATATTGGAGAGGCTTTGCAACCGGATTTTATTGCCGGTGGAGCGGTAATGGGAGATGAGCGTGTTGCCTTGGTTCTTGATGTGGATGCCTTGTGTCAAAGCTAAGGGGTAAATATGTTAGCCCTATCACGAAACTGCGTGTTAAAGAGTACAACGAGCTCACCTTTTAATTTTCGTTGCCCAATAGTGGTAATAATTTGTTCAGGGGTACCACGGAGAAATTCTTCGTGGCGTTTTGTTATTTCTCGGGCTATGGTTACAGCGGCATCAGGAAGGAGTTGGTCTAACTCATCTAAGACTTTCATGATACGATGCGGGCTTTCATAAAAAATAACGGTTCGTTTCTCCGCTGCCATGGAAGAGAAAAACTGTTTTCGTTTTGCAGACTTTGGAGGAAGAAAATTTTCAAAGAGAAACCGATCTGTCGGGAGTCCACTTGCAATAAGGGCTGAGATGGCAGCTGTTGGCCCGGGAATAGGAGATACGGTGATATTGTTTTGAAGCGCTTTTCGAACAATGTAGAAGGCAGGATCTGCAATACCGGGGGTTCCCGCATCCGTAATAAGGGCTAAACTGTCTCCGGAGCATAATCGCTCTATGAAAGAGTCTGTTACACGTTCCTTGTTGTGGTCATGATAGGCACGTACAGGGGTGGAAATATGGTATTCTTTCAGTAATTTCCCAGATACTCGCGTGTCTTCCGCAAGAATGCAGGTCACCTCACCAAGTATTTTTCCTGCTCGAAGCGAGAGGTCTGCGAGATTGCCAATGGGGGTTGCCACAAGATATAAAGTGCCCGTCATAGTTCGGAAAGAAACTCCTCGAGAAAAATGCATGCGGCTATTTTGTCGATGTTCTTTTTGTTGCGCCGCTGTTTTCTTGTTCCCTGTTTTTTCAATAGTCGGTGTGTTGTAACCGAGCTGAGGCTTTCATCTTGATACGCATAGGGCTGGGTAAGAGAGAGTTTATCGTAGAGTTTCGCAACAAAGGAACGAACTGCAGCACACATCTCTGTTTCCTGATCATCGTGATCAAGGGGAAGGCCGAACACCAATTTTTCCGGCTCTTCTTGGCTGATAATCTCCTGGATGCGGGGAAAGGTATCTTCTACCTTTCTGTCAATTGTGCAAACTGGGCGAGCAATGATTCCGAGGGGGTCTGATACAGCAATGCCAATCCTTCGCATGCCGTAATCGATGGCCATATACTTCATAGAAAGTCGCTGTCAAATTCCTCTTCATCATCTTTGCGTGAAGTGAGAAAAATGGCAACTCCTACAATGAGGGCTATTAGTATGGCACTAAAGAAGAGGATGAACCGTGTGTTTCCTGCTTCTTTCAAGCTGATATTAGATTTTTCGTCAATACGACAGTTGATCGTTCGAATCCAGCCGGGGCCACGGCTTGTTTGTACGCGCAACCACTCCGGGCTCGTTTCGAGTATTTTATAATGGCTATGACGTGGAGCGATCATGAGGATATCAGAGTCGGGGCTGAGGGATTTATAAATATTTCCACTCTGAACTACATAGGCAACTTTCTCAGCGCGCTCTTCTTCTCCCAAAACAGCCGTAGGCGCAAGAGCTATCATGAGGGGGAGTAAGAGAACCAGTAGGGACGAAAATCTTCGTACGTGTTTATTCATGTGTTTCCTCGCATAATTCGATAATTGCCTTGTCAAGAGACAAAAGCTCCCGCGTATCTACCTGTGTATAAAGATACCAAAAGTTTTTCCTAAAATCCAATTTTTTTAAATCCAAACGAATAAAATCTTTTTCTGTTGTGCCAATATTTTCCGCTGAAAGAGAGTTTATCCGTTTATAGTCACACTTTCTATAGGTGTGATGGTCGGAAAATATAATGTGTTTCCCAATTTTTCCAGATTTATTTAAAGAACTCTTTTTAAACCTTTGGGGACGAGCAATGCCTGAAAAGAGATCCACCGTTCCTGGTATGTACGTCTTTTTTCTTCCATCGCGCGTATGCACCCAGTGGTGTGCTGTTATGGTAGCACTCAGAATTTGCGGAGGGGTCTTTTGGGTGGGGAGGAATTGTGTCGGTGTGCAGGAGCGCGTACGCTTCTCGTTATTCATACAAACACAGTGTGTTGCCCGTGAAATGTTGTGGAGTGGTTCGCGCATTTTTCCTGCAGGGATAAGCTTATCTGTGCGTATGTTAGGGGGCAGCGTAACGATGTCAAGGTGGCGTGCTACCTGCCTGTGCTGGAATCCATCATCCATAATATAGACTGGTCGATGAAGTTTTTTTTCTTCCATGGCACGGAGGTTTTTGCTACGATGTGCTCCCACGGCAAGCCATAGGCTGGGATGGCGTCGTTTTAGCATGAGTGGTTCATCACCAACTTCAGCATAGAAGGTGGACTCTTCCGGGGAAATAATTCGATGTTTGTTTTCTTTTCGTCCATATCCGCGTGTAACAAGGACAGGGGTGTATCCCTGGCGACTTACAAGGGAAATTATATGTGAAACCATGGGGGTTTTTCCCGTACCCCCTGCGGAGATTCCTCCCACGCTGATGGTTGGGCCTGTGGTGGTTGTGTATCCGCCGCGATAGTCGTACCAATGGTTTCGTAACTGAATAGCGGCTCCATACAGTATTGAAAGAAGGGATAAAAGCAGGTGGAAAAGTTTTTTCATGGGTATTCACCGGAGTTGTCAGATAGTATTTTACTTGTATGCTAAATATACATTGTTGAGAACAGGAGCACGTATGGCAAAGGTTGTCTTGAGTCTCGGAAGCAATGTGGGGGATCGGTTTTTCTATATACACCAGATGCAACGCTGTTTAGAAGAGATTATTCTCCATGCGGATTATTCCACCCTTTTTGAAACTGCTCCTGTGGGGGTATCGAAAGAACACTCGCCGTACCTGAATATTTTACTGGTTGGTTTCTATGAGGGGAGCCCCGCCACGCTTCTTCGGGAAACTCAGAGGATTGAATCTCGATGGGGGCGTCAGGAGAAAGGGGGATACACCCCCCGTACTGCCGATATTGATATTCTGCTCTTTGGTTGCGAAGAAGTGCATGAGCCGAATTTGCAAATTCCTCATCCCGCATTATTTCATCGTCGCTTTATTTTGGAGGGGTTGCGTGAACTGGTGCCGCACTGGCGAGTTGGTGATGCTCCGCCCTTTGATGAGTATGTTATACCGAAAACGATTTTGCACCAAAAGATAACCCCCCTTGACCTCTGAGCTCTTTGATATGCATTGTCACTGTTTGAGTGATTCTGACCAGGCGGGTATCTACTCTGTGGTATCTACCGTTTCCTGGGATGAGTGGGATAGAGCGGTGTCATTAGAAGGGGACGAGCGTGCCATATCCCTAGGAATACATCCCACCTTTGTGGCAACTCTGCCTGCCAATTGGCATGAGCGTCTCTCTATCCGTCTTGCACAGTCCGCTGCCATGATAGGGGAGTGCGGGTTGCACCCCCACAAGAGTAGGGATATACGTCTGTTGCAAGAAGAGGTGTTGGGGTGGCAGTTTTCTCTTGCGCATACGTACAACCGTGCCATGGTACTACATGTTACCGGGATGTGGGATCGCTTTTTTTCGCTCTTAGATCACTACGGTGTACCTCCTGGTGGGCTTCTCATGCATGATTTTGCGGGGTCTGTGGAGGTTCTTGCGCGTCTACAAGGGTATGGGAAAATCCTTTTTTCCTATGGTCCTTCCCTTATGAAAAAGGGGTTTTATAAAAAAAGAAGCCTTTCGTGCAACTCCAATGGGGCATGTCTGTTTTGAAACGGATCTTGATGACAGTGATGAGGTACGGCGAAAACTACTTCTCTCTCTTCTCACATTATGGGCGGAGGAGAAAGAGTGGTCACTGCACAGGGCAATGCGACAGGTCCGTATGAATTGTGAATGGTTCCTTCGTGCTGCGGTAAATAATACAGGGGATTATACTTTTCCTCCTTGAGATCATATATTTTAAGCCTCGTAAGATTTAAAAGGGGTTTTCGTATGCCAACCTATTCGTATGAGTGCTCCCGCTGTGGAAAGCAGTTTTCTCTCTTTCAGAAAATGTCTGAAGAGCCCTTGGAGATATGTACCTTTTCCGACTGTGGTGGTACAGTTCGTCGAATCATCGGTGCGGGAAGTGGTATTGTTTTTAAGGGAACAGGGTTTTATCAGACCGACTTTAAAAACAACCGAAAAAAAGTAGAGTGATATTATATGTTTATTGACGAGGCTGTTGTTGAAATCCATGCCGGTGATGGTGGGCGTGGGTGCTTTTCTTACCTTCGTGAAAAGTTTCGACCCAAGGGGAAACCTGATGGGGGAAATGGTGGTCGCGGTGGAAGTGTTTTTTTTCGCGCCTCTCAGAGAGTAGAGACCTTGCAGGATCTTTCCATTCGTCATATTCTCCGAGGAAATCGAGGAGATCATGGCGGAAGTAAGAATAAACACGGCAAAGATGGAGAAGATATTTATATTGATGTACCCGTAGGTCTCACGGTGCGCACCTATGACACGGATGAAATTATTCATGATTTTACTGAAGTTGGTGAAACCTTCTGTGTCGCCGCAGGTGGTCGCGGTGGTCGGGGAAATGCAGCTCTGGTAAGCCGAAATAATCCAGACCCAGATCATGCACAATACGGGATGCCCGGTGAACAGTTGAAAATGAAACTCGTCTTAAAGGTTATGGCGAATGTGGGGCTTGTTGGTAAGCCCAATGCGGGAAAGTCGACCTTTCTTTCTTCGGTTTCCAAGGCACATCCCAAAATTGCTGATTATCCTTTTACAACCCTACAGCCTCAGCTCGGTGTTGTTCGACTTCCACGAAGACATCAGTCCTTTACCATTGCAGATATTCCTGGAATTATCGATGGTGCCCACTTGGGAAAAGGGCTTGGTATTCAGTTTTTAAAACATATAGAACGGACCCAGGTCTTGGCAATACTTGTGGATGGGCAGAGCGAAAATCCTCTTGCTGAAGCAGAGAAAATTGTGGAGGAGTTGCGTCAATACAGTTCGCTTCTTTTGGAAAAACCCCGGGTGTTTATTCTCACCAAGGGTGACATCTCTGCTGATACGGTTGTTCCGGAAGGATGGTTTTCTATGTCCTCAGTTACTGGCCAAGGGGTAACAGAGGTTCTTCACCATTTGTTTACCTTGGTAGCACAAATTAAAGGCTCGCAACGTGAGCCCGTAGAGGTAGGATAATATGCCCTTAGTAAGCATGACTGGTTTTGGCAGCAGTGAAATAGAGCGTCCGTCGGGGTTCTATAAAGTAGAGATAAAAAGTGTCAATAATCGATATTTAAGTATACAGTACCGTGCGCCTCGGATGTTTAATGCCCTTGAAGCACGTGTGCGAAAACGGCTTTCCGATGTGTTAATTCGTGGTTCAGTTCATGTTTCTATACACCACGAGCTTCCCGATTCAGAAAAACAGGTGTCGCATGACTCTTATCTTGCTGGTAAGTATGTTACTGCCCTTCAGCAGATGGCTCAGGAGCATGGTATTGATGACCATATTGGCCTTGATACCCTTTCTCCCTTTTATAAGGAGATTATTACTCATGAGTCTCCCACCTTTGATGAGCAGCAGTTATGGGAGGATCTTTCCGCAGCGGTAGAGGCAGCCCTTGTTCCTCTTGTGGAGCAGCGGAGACGGGAGGGGGCTTTTATTCAAGATGAGTTTCTTCAGATCATAACTACCCTTGTAGAGGGAGTTGAGCAGATTTTTGAGGTGGCACCGCAACGCTTAGAGCGATATCGTGAAAAACTTGCCACGGTATTTCGTGAGTATCAAAATGATTCCTGCGAGGAGACTCGTTTTTATACTGAGGTTGCTCTCATGGCGGAGAAGTTTGATATCACTGAAGAAATTACCAGACTGAGGGCCCATGTGGAGGCATTAAAATCTCTTATTGATCGTGACGAAAGTGGAAAGAAAATTAACTTCATGTTGCAGGAATTGGGGCGTGAAATTAACACAATAGGCTCCAAGGCAAACGACATAACCATATCGGAGCATGTGGTTGAGCTAAAAGAGCAGGTTGAGAAAATACGTGAACAGGCGTTAAATATACTATAAGGAGAGTCTTTATGGCTAATGATGCACGATTAGAAATGAATCTTGATAAATTTGAAAAAGAGCGAGGTATCAGCCGATACAAGGCGGTTGTCATGGCAGCAAAGGAAGCACGTTTTTTGCGGGAGCAGCAAGCTCTTGGTATTGATGATCTCGGTGGAGAAAAACCAGAAACGGTTGCCATCCGCCGGCTCTATGAGGGTAAGGTTGTTGAGGTAGAGAAGAGCGAAGAGTACCAGGAGTAGTTTCTATGAATACGTCGGGGGAGATCAGGAATATTCTGATTGGTGTTTCCGGTGGTATTGCTGCATATAAAATACCCATATTAGTACGGCTGTTGCGTAAGAATGGCTATGCAGTGAAGGTTGTTCTTTCGCCCATGGGGGCACGGTTAGTTTCGGCAGAAACGCTCCGCACTCTTTCTGGCAATACCGTGTATACGGAAGTCACCAGCTCCGAGTATGATATGGGACATATTTCCCTTCAGGAATGGGCCGACTTGTTTCTCGTAGCGCCTGCAACTGCCAATACTTTGGGAAAATTTAGATGTGCCTTGGCTGATTCCCTTCTAACCACTCTCGGTATTTCCCTGACAGTACCCCTGCTATTTGCTCCTGCCATGAATGACGCCATGTGGGCGAATGAAGGGGTGCAGGAGAATATTCACGCTATTTCACAGCGGCATAACTGCTGTATTCTCCCCATAGCAGAGGGGGAGTTGGCATGTGGTGTTCGTGGTGCTGGGCGAATGGTTGAACCAGAAGATCTCTATGCGTATATTGATATGGCAACATCATCCTACATTCCAGTACTAGCGGGAAAGCGTATCCTCATTACTTCCGGACCAACGTGTGAACCCCTCGACCCTGTACGGGTACTCTCAAATAGATCAAGCGGAAAAATGGGCACAGCCCTTGCACGGGCAGCGTTATATTTAGGTGCTCGGGACGTCGTGTTTATTCATGGCCCGCAACGGGAACAGCTTCCCGCGGGATGTTGCTGTGTGTCAGTGACAACAGCGCAACAGATGCATAAGGCGGTGCAAGCTCATATGTCGTCATGTGATATGGGTATTATGGCCGCTGCCGTCGGTGATTTCTCCTGTGCAGGAGATGTTCCTTCAGAGAAGATTCGTCGAGAGGCCTCCGGTGACTCCCAGGGGAAATATACCCTTGCCTTAGAAAAAAATGAAGATATTGCAGCATGGTTTGGTCGTCATAAGTCATCACACCAGCTTCTGATTACCTTTTCTCTTGAAACGGAAGGGTTGGAGCGTGCTGCGGAGAAGATGCGGCGAAAAAATGCCGATTTTACGGTGTATAATACGGTATCTGAAGGATTAGAGGGAGATACCACGGAAATACGGCTTCTGTCACGTGCCAGTGACGCTGTGGTTTTGCACATGCACGATGTCTCGAAAAATGATGCAGCACGGGGAATTTTAGAGGCGGTTGTTTCAGTCTAATAGCTTATTTGCTGCTCGTGCGTATTCGTTCTTCAATAGAGGTAAGGGTTGTCTTGAACTGTGTGTCGGTCTCACGGAGTTTCTCTATTTTTTTACAGGCATAAATAACTGTTGAGTAATCTCTTCCGCCAAATTCAAGGCCAATACTTCGCAGAGCTTGTTTTGTCATTTTTCTTGATAAATACATGGCTATACTACGGGGAAAGGAAATTGATTTTTTCCGTGTATGTGCTCGGAGCTGATTGGGGCTGATATCGAAATAGGCAGAGACGGTGTTTTGTATTTTTTCGATACTTACATTCTCTTTACGTTCACGGCGATAGTCATCCAGAAGAACTTGTACCGTCTCAAGATCCAATTCGCGATTGCAGAATATGGACGAGGCAAGTACCTTCGTGAGCACCCCTTCCAAGGCACGGATGTTTGTTGTAATCTGTGATGCCATGTACTCTAATACATCATCTGAGAGCTGAATGTTATCAGTTTTTGCTTTTTGCTTCAAGATGGAAAGCCGAGTTTTGAGAGAAGGGGGCTTGATATCAACAACAAGACCATTTTTGAATCGGTTTACTAAATTTTCCTGCATGTGAGGAATCTCACTGGGAAGCCGGTCTGAGGTGAGGATGATCTGTTTGTTGAGATTAATGAGTTTGCTAAAAATTGAGTAGAAGCACTCTTGAGTTTTTATTTTATTGCTCAAGAAATGAATATCGTCAATGAGTAATACATCCACATGGTGGAATTCGCGATAAAAGGCATTGAGATCGCGTCGTTTATAAATGAAATCAAGAAATCGTTGTAGAAAGTCGTGAGCGGTAATGTAGTAGATGTTTTCGGCTGTCCCCTCATGTTTGCAAAAATGGCCGATTGCCTGAAGAAGGTGGGTTTTCCCTAAGCCACTTTTCCCATAGATGGTAAAGGGGTTAAAGGATGTCATTCCCGGTGCTTCAGACACAGATAAGGCTGCATGGTATGCCATTTGATTGCTTTTTCCTACGACAAAGGTGTCAAAGGTGTAGTCGGGGTAGAACAGGTTTCCGTTAATGATTCGACTTTCAGGTTCCCTTTGAGACGCGCTCTCCTCTTCGGCAGATATATCGACCTGTTCAGTGATTTTTTCACGTTCAACTACCTCAAAAGCAACGGCCTTCACCGCATTGGCTGTTTTCTTCCTCAGCAATGTTAAGATCATGGAGCCGTAATGTTCTTCAACAATATCTTGAACAAACTGATTGTGTATAGAAACAACGGCTGTTTCCTCATGAATACGGAGGAGCTCGGTATTGCCAAAGTAGGCTTCGTATTGGACAGGATCTTTCAAGAGGTTTCTGACATCGTGCAGCACTTCTTCCCATAAACGGGAATGGTGTCTTTGTGTCGATTTTTCGATAGATCTCAGAGCCAAGGTATGCCTGCTTTCATGGGAGCATTATGTATTGCAAACTTGATGAATATAATAAAAATCATCTCTAATTCAAAGGACAATTTTATCAGAGATACATAAAAACATGTAACCCCCTTATACAGCAGTTTTTAACAAGTATAAATCGCATGTCTTTGTCGTCTTTATGTATAGAAAAGTACATGATTTTATTCATCTTATATCGAAGTGGTATGGGTCTACTTCTCCTGTAACATCTCATTGTATCTTCAATGTATATTCTTTCTTGCATTATTTTATTTCGTAAATAATTTTACGTGCATGCTAACAAAAGACAGGAGTCCCTATGAAGACATTTCTGAATTGTAAAATGATCTGTGTTGTGTTGTTCCTTCTCAGCGGGGCCTTTGGAAGGTCCTATGACTCATGGGCTCTTGGGCCGAGTCTTGGTTTTTATGTTCCTGAAGGAAGTTGGGGACGCTATTTTTCTAATAATAACCCAGCCGTGGGAGCAGGTTTCAACGGGGATATCCGTTTTTCCCTGGGGTCAGCCGGTGAGATTGCCTACGCGCCGACCATCGATTTTTGGTTGCGTCATGACAGTTGGAAGCGCAGTTCTCCGGGGTATGTGGGGTCTCGGGAAGTTGAGCTTACTGATTTTGCAATTCATCTCAACCTTTTTTCAGCCAAGTATTTTCCTCCGATCTCCGATGTGGTAAAGCCCTACGCGGGGTTGAGTCTTTTAACCATTCCTATTTACTACCATTCTGAAACGGTGAAGTTTTTCCGTGGAAATAGTTATTATACTAATTATGGGGGAGAGTATACGAATGGTGGAACAACCGATGTTGGCTTGGGTGCAGATATTTTTGCCGGATGTGAGTTTCGGATTTCACCACGCCTATCTCCGTATATTGAAGTACGGTACTCTGGTTCAAACAATAATGCCCCTGATGTGTTTAAGCTTCGCCTCGGGCTTGCTTTTGAACAGGACTGAGTTCTGTGAAAAAGAAGTATTACTCCATTGGTGAAACCGCCAATCATTTTGGGGTAGAGCAGTATGTATTACGTTTCTGGGAGAAAGAGTTTTCCTGTTTGTGTCCAAAAAAAAGTGCCGGTGGGAGTCGTCGGTATCAGCAGCGAGATTTTGATATTATTGAAAAGATACTCTATCTCCTCTACGAGGAGTTATATACCATAGAGGGTGCGAAACGTAAGCTGACGCGGCTTCTCTCTATTCCCCTTGATGATTATAAAAAGACAGAGAAGATGCTCTGTGATCCTGTATTCGTGCAGGAGCTTCAGCATCTTCTCAACATGCTATAGCAAGGTCTTACTGCAGTAGATTCATAATGTGATCACTGCTGATCTCTCGAAACAGAGAGAAGGCTTGCGTACTACTCTCGGAAAGAAGCTGTTCTTGGGTTAACTGAGCAATTCCCCGTGCCATATCTTGGTCTCGAATCGCAGATTCCGCAGCTGTGGTATTTGTTTCTGCAGTTTGGATGGTTGATATGGCTGTGCTGAATCGATTTATGGTCGACCCTATTTCGCTTCTCTGGTCTGATACTTGCTCCAGGGCAGCATCAATTGACTGCAGTGCTTCCTGTGCATCTGCTGTGGTAGCAATTGTTGCAGTGTCCATGCCGAGTGTTTCAGGACGAAAATCAACCTCAGGAATGGCAATGGTATCGCCACCGTCTGGTCCTGCAGATATTTCCTGATTTCCATCGGTGAGATCGCTACCTTGAGCAACATTTTGCGTGTTGAATTCCGTGTTTTGAGAGATTTCTTCAATCTCCTGATTGAGTTGCTGAAACTCACGGTCCATCATCTCCCTGTCTCTATCAGAGAGGGTGCCATTTCCTGCCTGTAGAGCAAGTTCCCGTTGGCGTTGCAGGATGTCTGTTACGCGCTCTCCCGCTCCATCAGATACGTTCATGGCGGACATAGCGTCTTGTACATTTCTTCCTGCGGTTCTAAAGCCTCGTACTCGAGAAGACAGCTGCTCTGATATGGCAAGTCCCGACGCGTCATCACTGGCTGTATTGATGCGCTGTGCCGTAGACAGACGCATGAGAGCGCTTTGTAAACTTCTCTGGTTTCTGTTAAATAGGGAATTCCCCGTTGTTCCTATTCGCATAGTACCTCCCCGTTAAGAGTTATAACTTCCCCAATACATTTATCGGCAGAATATGCAAAAGCTTTAATAAAATAATAAATTATTCGAATAAAAGTTTTTTGTTCCGCAAAAGCCATTTGCCATGACTTTGCTGCGCCGTTCGGAGGAGGAGGTTGTCTCTGTCTTTCTGAGGGTCTATGGCAATTGCTTTTTCGAGCATTTTGCCAAAGGTATCCCTGTCTTCTTCAGCGTAAGCTATTGCCAGGGCGTAGTTAATATATGTGGCGGGTCGAGGAGTTTTGGCGGTTTCAGTGGCTTTCTGAAAGTAGTATTTTGCCGAATCAAGGCTTCCACCCATGGAGGTTGGCAGGGTGGCGTAATAGGTAATAAGAAAATCTTTCAAGGCGCCATTTCCATAGTTGGGGGAGTGGTCTCGAATCGCAGATAATAGGCGGCGGGCGTTGGGCATGGAAAGGGCAAGGCGCATGTTTCGCGGGTTTTGTCGAAAGGCACCCATCCACGATATGGCAGCCCAGTAAAGGAGGTCAATGTCGGAGGAGTCTACCAAAGCCAGAAGGGAGTCTGCATTAGAAGAGAGACCGCGCATGAATTGAGGGTTTTCCATAGATAGTCCCGTGATGGCATAGGTGCGTCCGCGGAGGTAATGTTTTTTTGCCCGGGTGCGGAGGGCTGCTGCTTTGGCGCTGTCTGTGTAAACAAGGGTATCTGCGGGGAGGTCAAGATAGAGATAGCTGTACGAGGTATATCCTTGGGCAAGGGTAAGGTAGAGGTTTTTGTTTTCTGGTGATAGGGGGATAAGGCTTTCGTACATTTTCAGAGCAAAGGGAAGAGCGGATTCAATAAACGCGGGGTCGTCATCGCTTTGAAAAACATTCTGCTCTTGAGTAGTTACTTGGTCTACTAAGGAGGTGTTGATGCGTCGTGTACAGGAAAATAGAATGAGTAATAGAGTACAAAGGGTAAAGTGGGTACGCATGAGTACGTCGTCCAAAGAAGGAGGTTGGTTGTATCAGAAAATATACTGTGGGGTACGATCTGTGGAGAAAATGGTACA
>NZ_ASJR01000017.1 GCF_000474745.1 Chitinivibrio alkaliphilus ACht1
AGTCTGTTCCATGCAGACCATGTTCTGTTTGCCACGCGCGCCTGAATTTCATCGGAATAGGGAGCAACATCTACAACACCTTCACGCAGCCTTATGGAGAGCCGATATATTGCCGTTTCAATAAACATCCGTGTTGTTTCGTTGAATTTTCTGTCCAATTGAACATAATAATCCATGATAGTTCGAGGAGTACCGGGGGGCATAATGCCCACAAAGGTTCCGGTCCTCTCCTCCACATAGGTCTCTATATCATCTATTAAACCAACAGCATAGAGGGCTTCCACATATTCCTACCGAATCATATAAAACTCCCGATACAATAAGAGTGGTCGCTCCTTTGGGAGCGACCACAGAAAACTGTGTGTGAATAATATATATATCTGACAGTAATTCAGATAATTATCGAATATACAGTTTTTGCTGTTGTAGATCTCCTCCTCGTGCATTTTCAATTTGCAACAGGTACACCCCGCGGGAAATTGTTGGAAGAGACAGTTGATTAACCCCCTGACTCAAGCTCTTTCCGTCAAAGGAAGCTACCTGTCGGCCCATGGGTGTAGTCAGACGTAGAGAATACTGCCCAGCTTCTGGAATAACAAGGGATAGTTGATTGTTGACGACACCTTCTACGGAAAATTGATATTCAGGGGACATGGTCATATCATCAATAATTGACGTTTCACCTTGTGACACAGATCCATAAAAAGTAATGTTTTCCACCATGAAGGAAACTTCATATGGATCAAGTCGGGGTCCCCATGAACCATCATGACGATTCATCGGTGCAAGAGGCTTGATCTCAATAGCTGTAATTTCTGTAGGATCAATAGGATCATAGGTAAGCTCACCCGTATAGGTCTCCTCATAATCAAAGGCATGCAGGGGAATCTTTCCTGATTGCACCATGGGTGATGAAGCAATATTTTCCTTAGGATAGATATTGTTCAATAAGGCTTGCCTCTTTTCTCCCGACTCAAGCTCTATGATAATTGCTAGAGGTGAGGTTGACTTATAGTCAAGGGAGATATGACTCAAATCATCAACATCAAGATTATATGCACTAAAGGTTGCCCAGGGATAATTAGAACCTTGTACTGCATCCACCACAACCTTTCCATCAAAACTTCCCGAGAAGGCTCCTTGGGAAGCACTTGAGTTTAGCTCTTCATTGCGAATAAAAGCAAAGGTAATATCATCGCCAGACTGTGCTTGAAGTGGCTCAGGAGCTTTATTTGCTAAATCACGAACACGATTGATTTGTTCTGTTGCTGTGACAAACTCCGTATTCGGCTGGCTTTGTGCATAGGTTATAAACTTTTCCAAAGCAGAAATACGATCTTCCCACGTATTCCATCCATTGACAACACATAATCCCCAGGCATCGCGATTAAAATCGGTCAGAAGGGTTGCGTTATCATAAATAGGAGTGTGGTAATCTGTGTGCATACCAATACTCAAGGGAGCACGATTTCCTTCCATACGTAAATCAAGGGTATGTTTCATCATCTCAACCCAGTTATCATGAGTCATCCCCCATAAAATCCACGTATTAAAATCGAACCCTGTAATTTTACCATGCTGCAACCAGTACTGTCGATCAGATCCACGAGTCTGATACTGTGTTCCGATGCTGCTATTATCAAAGCCCTCTGCTGCCGGCAGGATATCGTCATCATTTCCCCCACCACTTGCTTCAAGAACTATTTCATAATTGTCATACACATCATCACGAATATGTTCAGGAACAATAAAGGTGTTTACAGGAATCTGCCACAACCCTTCTCCCGCAGGCATTGAGTCGATATGACGACGTCCGCCTCTGCTATATTGAGTCCACGTATTTTGGGCACCGTTATCCACAGTGTATGGCCACAGCATATTCGTCCCATCGCGGTGATTCTCATACCCTTCCTCTAAGGAACAATCCCAAAGATAGCCAAGATCTGCCAAGGCATAGAATAGGCCGGAGCTTGTTTCAAGGCGGGGCGCACGAAACCCGATAAAGGTGTTTAAATCAAACCCTGCATCCGCATAGGCTTCACGAGAATATTCCAAGGCACCTTTCCAGGCATCTTCACTAACAAAACGCCCGGCATAAACAGCCCACCCCATGTGTTGCTGACGCGAACCAACGGGTTGTCCAAATTGCTCAGACTGAGTAATGGTATCTCCCCAGGGAGTTACCTGTGTATTGTTGGCATTAAACCCCTCTCCACCCCAGCTTGAGAAACCACCGGTATTTGACATACCTTGAATGTCTCCTTCACCGTATGGATTATTTCCCTCTTGATACGGAAGGGGAGAATTTGATTCCATGTGATCAAAGGTATGGTCTGCAATCTCATGTCCTGCATCTAAGGCCTGTTGTGTCGCTATTTTAATTGTGTTCGGCTGCACCAATTCTTCGGGGTTTCCACGGACCCACACTTCATGCTCACGCCCCCATGAAACAGCAATAGTATTGTGGTCAAGGCCATCTTCTGAACGTGGCTCATACCATCCATACTCCGATTGATAGTTCATCCACGCTTCTCCTTGCCCATGATTTCCATCGGACCACACATCCACATACAAACCGGTAATCATAGTAAAGGTCTGAGGAACTCCCAGATCAATGGCCCACTTCATACCCATATCACCTTCTTGGATATTTAATGCGTTATTTTGTGGAATCCACGATGGAAAGCCATGAGTTGCGTACGATCCTTGCCCACCAACAACGCTTGCATCTTCCCATGGAATATCTCCATCAGTATGCTCATAGGCTGTTCCATCAAGACCAGAATAGGCATTATCATCCCAAATAATTGAAATGAGCTGCGTAATACCAGCTGGGTCTTTCCCTGCAGGGTTCATGGGGGAAGGGAACACATAATCCTGCGCATAACTCAGTAAGACACATGCCAGAATCATACTTGAAATTCGTTTACACATAAAAACTCCTTTTTAGGGGTACCTAATTACTACTGCAAAGGTATATCAAAAGATATTCGCGAATACATTTCAAAAAGTTGACTTTTTCCCAGCAATCTTTACAACACACTGCTAAACAACACGTTACAACTACCTAAAGACTTTTAACACGACACTATCTTTCCCAGGGATTGTTCTACTTTTTTGTTATCTCTACGCAAACCATATCGATTTCGATACTCCTGGGGAGAAATCCCTTCACAATTCTTAAAGGTTCTGCTAAAAGAATTCGCATATTGATGTCCCGTGAGAAACGATATGCGGCTTATGGGATACTCGGTTGTCCGTAGAAGCTCCCGTGCTTTTGAAATACGTAGGTGTGTCACATATTCCTTATAGGTCATACCCCGCTCTTCTCTGAGAGCAGTTGTTAGTTCTGCTATGGTGTAGCCCAATTTTTCTGCCACGGCAGCTCGGCGCAGCTCTGAGGAGGTAAAATGAATATCGATATACGCTGCCACGGAGATCCGCTGCTCGTGCTTTTCGGGGAAAACTTCATCAGGAAGCACTTTCTTAGACGCATGCTTTTCAGAAACATCAAGGCCTCTTGAAAGAGTGCTCTTACTTCCATAGATACGGGCTTTTATCTTTCTGTTTTTATAGAGACGCATCTGCGTATATACAGTAACCAACAGGATAAATATACCAATGAAGGTGGTTATAGCTCCTGTCAAAGCAGCCCTTTTACTCGGGATAAAACGAATTGAACGAATAAAAAACCGCTCCCCTCGTATGGTAATGTTGCTCACCTTTGAAATATCCTGTGTTCCATACCAAGAGGCATCTCTTTGGGCAAACCATCGTCGGGGCACGGCAAAATCATTGATTGGAATCCGAACACGTCCTTTCAAAGAGCTCTCAAAGGAGTATTCTCTCGGCATATGCGTATCCAGTTTTCCATGATATGATACTGAGTCAATCATAGAACTGAGACAAAGGGTAAACTCTTCTGAGTAAGGATGGATATCAATCTCAAGATAGGAATAGCACGAGAGATCCATTGCACGATGCACAAAGGGTGAGTGATACCGAAAAACGGTCTGTCTATCGCCATCTGCACCAATAAGAGAATCAAGCACCACGCGAGTTCCGGAATCACTGGATACGGAATATTCAAAGAAGGGGTCCCTTTCGGGAAACACAGAAAGAGAAGCAGGGAGAAACAGAGCATACACTACGGTTCCCGCAATAAGAGAAATGAAAAAGATTTGTACATACACCCGCTGTCGTTTTTTCATACCCACACCCATGAGAGATACTGCATACCTCAATATAGTGTTTTTTGATATATGTAACAGACCCCCAAAACAACAAAACACTCTTAACAAACTGATTATAAGCTAATTGCAACATATTAACTCGTACATAACACAGGAAAATGAACACTATTTTGATACAAAAAAAGCTCTTTTGCCTTAAAAAGAGCTCTCAGCATATTGCCGCTTTACAAAAATGACAGCAAAAGGTATTTTTTATATGAAGAATACTTATCATATTCCCCGAAAATCCGAAAAAGATTCCCATGAGGTGAAAAAAAGCACATTCATCTCCTATCTCTTTCATGCGCCTCATATGAATGACGTGTCATCTCATCTCCAAGCCCTAAAACAAAAACACCCCAAGGCACGCCATATCTGCTGGGCTTGCATTGCCGGAGATCCAGCAGACACATCAGTCCGTGGATTTAGTGACGATGGAGAGCCTTCGGGCTGCGCAGGTAAACCTCTTCTAAAAGTACTTGCCTATTCCGGCCTCGGAGAAACCGCCCTCTTTGTGGTACGCTATTTTGGAGGGATAAAGCTTGGTACCGGAGGTATGGTGAAAGCATATACTACAGCTGCACAACGTGTAATTTCCCTCTGCAGTACGGAGAAAATTGTTCCGACCATCTCCGGTGAAATAACAATCCCCTATCGTATGGAGCCACTCCTGCGGTATATACTGCAAGATCCTGCAATTACTCATACTGAATTTCAGTACAGCGAAGCTGTGCGGGTACACCTTTCTCTTGAAGAGACTTCCTTTCAACGAATTTCTGAACGTATTCGCACAGAATGCAACTGCACTATTAGCCCAGATCCATAGCTCATTTTTGAAAACAGATTTCCTGCTGAAACAAAGAAAAAGGAACTCTTCCTCTTTTTTTTCAGAGCACCATGTATATATAGGTATACCTCTCAACACAGTAAAGGTGGTTTGTATGAAGAATTTTATTAAGGGAACTCTTTTTGGCGGAATTGGGCTGGGGCTCCTTACTTCAGAACGCATTGAGCGGCTCCTTAAGGATATGATACAGAAAAGCGAGATGAGTAAATCTGAGGGCGAACAATTTATGGCTGAAGTGAAAAAAAAGTCGGAAAAAACCCAAAAAGAGATTGAAAAACGTATTTCTGAGGAAATTCAAAAAGCACTCTCAAAACTGAATCTTTCTCAGGAAGAACAAGTCGCAAAGCAGGCAAAAAAAATAACCGCCCTCGAAAAACGAATACGGGAGTTGGAATCATCCCAGAATGATACGAGTAAATAAAAAGCAAACCATTGGGAAAACCTACATCCACTTTAGGCGCTATCGTGAGATTGTAGCAATACTTTTTAAATTCGGTTTTGATAACATCATCGATCAACTCAATATCGGCGATGTTATCCCCTTTCTGCCGAAGAAAAAACTTGCCAATATTCATGCCTACAGCAATGTAGAACGCTTACGTATGGCCGTGGAAGAATTAGGGCCAACCTTCATTAAATTGGCTCAAATTCTCTCCGTACGCCCCGATCTCGTCCCCTACGATATAGCTCGGGAATTTTCCCAATTACAAGATCGCGTCCCCCCTTTCTCCTCTGATACGGCCTGCGAGATCATAGAAGAACAAACGGGAGAAAAAATCCCTTCACTCTTTCTTGAATTTGACAAAACCCCCATTGCTGCAGGGTCAGTATCACAAATTCATTATGCCTTGCTTCACAGTGGTGAAGAAGTAGCCGTAAAAGTACAGCGACCCCATATCACAAAAAAAATTGAAGTTGATCTTGAAATACTCTATCATGTCGCAGGTTTTATAAAAAACCACCATAAGAAACTCACACACCATCGCCTCGAGCATATTGTAGAAGAGTTTGCCAAGACCCTCTCAAAGGAACTTGACTTTGTCAATGAAGCGCACAATATCATGCAGTTCTCATCGATGTTCAGATCTTCTGACCTACTGCACGTGCCTCGGGTCTATCACGAATATAGCACGGAGAAACTCCTCGTTATGGAGTATATTCGGGGAACCAAACCGGCTTGCCGAGAAGAATTATTGGAAAAGACACACCTTCCGCCCCTCGAAGAAATAGCAAAATATGGCCTCTCTCTCATCTTTGAGCAAATATTTATCTATGGCTTCTTTCATGCAGATCCTCATCCGGGAAACGTATTTATCCTCGACTCCGGGAAAATATGTTACATTGACTTTGGCATTACCGGACGGGTGACCCGGGAAGAACGAGAAACCTTTATGGATTTGCTCTTAGCAATTTCTCACCGTGATGAAAAAAAACTGGTTCGGCATATTCTCAAATTTACCCATGAATCACACTTAGGGGAAACAGAAAAACTTGAGCGGGATTTTATCGAACTTATCGACCAGTACATTAATGCCCCTTTGGAAGAAATGCGCTACTCCCGCATCATCCATCGACTCTTCGCCATATTAAATGAAAATAGGGTAAGCTTGAAAAGTCATATTTACCTCATGCTGAAAACCTTGGCAACAACGGAAAGTCTGGGACGGACCCTCTACCCCGATCTGATATTACTCGAAGAGATGCGCCCCTTTATACGACGAATTTACCGAAAACGGTTTAGCCCACGTACCCTGTCCGAAAAAGGAGCAACACTCATTGGAGAACTGCTCCAACTTGTCCGAGATTTTCCTGAAGATATTCATACCATCACGCAACGAATTTTACTAGGAGAACTTTCTATTGAGCTACGGCATGAAGGTCTTCGGGAGATCGCCGATACCCTTGATCGGGTAAGTAATCGCATCTCCTTTTCCATTGTGCTTGCAGCTCTTATTGTGGGTTCATCTCTGTTAATTCAGGCTCATACACCACCGCTATGGAATGATGTCTCAGTTATCGGCCTTGGCGGGTTTCTCCTCGCTGGACTTATCGCCTTTATTCTTATTTTTTCTATGTTACGAAAACGGGATTTTTAAATAGTCCGCCGCAACATGTCACCAATTCGAAGCTTTACGCCACCCTCTAAGACAACCACAACTAAACGATTTGTAACAGCTCGTTCTACTAAGTTTCCTGAAAGATCATAGATGCCGGATACACGCACCTTGCACGGGCCTTTTTTCTGATTTACCGGGAGTAAAGAAAGCGCTTCTCCGCACACAATCGGATTTTTAACATCAACCACGGCTCGTCCCCCCGTCAAAACATCCTTTACCCGTCCCAAAACACGTATCTTTGATTTTTCCTTTGCATACCCCGTAGACTGCAACTGATTATCTCCTCCAAGAAATCCCGTGGTATAGGGGCGATGATCGAGTTCATTTAGCTGTTCTACCAGAGCAGGATCTACACCAGAAGAGGGGTCTTTCATAAGCGTATCAATGACAATCCGATAGGCACGAACCACCGTGGTAATATAATTTACACTTTTATTTCGCCCCTCTATTTTCAGTGAGTCTGCCCCAAGGGAAAGCAGGGAAGGAAGAAGCGGCAAGGTATTTAAATCTTTCGAATTAAAAATATACGTCCCCCGTTCATCCTGTTCTAAACGGAGGGCAAAGGAAGGGGAAGGATCCTGTGATGAGGTACCATGGGGAATAAGATCATAAGGAAACCGGCACGGTTGTGAACATTCACCATGATTGGGATGTCTCCCGTCATAATATGCTCCCATGAGACATCTGCCCGAAAGTGACATGCAGAGCGCCCCGTGTACAAATATTTCTGTCTCACAAAGAGATGCCCCTACAATTTGCGCGATCTGACTGCTGTCAAATTCACGGGGAAGCACGACCCGACGTATCCCCTGCTTCACCCAAAAACGCACACTTTCAGTGTTGAATGTGCCCGTTTGTGTGCTCAGATGCAGTTCAATATCTGGGCAATACTCTTTACAAAGAACCAACACACCAGGATCACTCACAATGAAAGCGTGAGGGCGATGGCTCTGTGCTACCATTTCTTGCAAAAACTCGCGAACCGATTCAAGCTCTGTGTCGTTGGGAAGGATATTCAGCACGACGTATATCTTTCCCTGAAAACGATGGGCCAACTCCATAATCTGCGGAAGGTCGGTCACGATGAAGTTATCAGAATAGGCACGCAGATTCAACACTCCCATTCCAAGGTATACCGCATCTGCGCCACTCAGAAACGCTGCTTCAAGGCTTTCAAAATTACCCGCCGGAGCGAGCAGTTCCGGTTGTTTCATCATAGCCCTTTCTAAAAACGGGAAAAATACTCAAGACGAATTTCTCGTCCCCAGCCGTACACACTATCGTCGGCTGGATAGTTTTTGCTGCGAATGCGATTGCTGAACACATCACGAAAATGCAGCGAAAACTGTAAGGAAGAAACAAAACGCCATGAAAAACCGAGATTTAAAAAGCCTGACGTGATACCCCAATAGGTGTCAGGATCAGCGTCTTTCACCTGTTGATTGGTTGCAAAATCGTATTCTATAATTGCGGCAATTTCTGGATTAATTCGGATATTAGTGCCGATCCCAAAGTTAGGCCAGTGTACATTGTCAACATCTTCGAACGAGTAGTTGATATTCATGATAAATTCTGCAGGAAAATTAAAAAAGGCGTAGTTCCGCCCCATGGTTACGTAAACCCCTTCTGATTTGTATACAAACCCCCGATACTCTGGGGCATTACCGCTATAGCCCTGAATATCAACTCCTGTCGCCACACTCCAGCGTCGGTGGGGTTCATTAAATAAATGGTACTTTATTCGTGCTCCAGGCCAAGGATACCAATCAACCTCGTCTCTACCAATAAGCCCGTCACCACCATAGCCAACCCCAACCAATAAGCGATCTGACAACCCCACATCCACAGAAAAAATTACCCCTGCTCCGGAGGTACTTCCACCGGGTGGTGAGATACGACTTGACACAGAATATGCCCCGCGAGGAAGGGTTGATGGTGCAGACATATCGATGAGATGACCACTGTAAAGAGCGTGTGAAAGAGACACCATCACAAGAACCAAGAAAGAAGTATGGACACGTATAGTCATTGAAAGCTACCAATTTTGAAGAGTAGGGTTTTGTTCTCGTACCTGCAACTTTTTCCGATTATGTTCCGCATTTGTTCGAGAAAAATAGTGTTCCCCAGAACCATCCCATTTCGCCACAAAAAAAGTTCATCTGTTTCTAAGGGGTCAAGGGCTGCCACAATGGCTGCTTTTCCCGGGGAACAAATGGGCCCCGGAGGAAGTCCTCGGTGGATACGCGTGTTATAGGGCGAAGGATTTTGCAGCTCTGACACGCGGAGCGGCCCTGTAAATCGATTAATAATAAATCTAACCGTTGCATCAGCTCCCAGAGGGATATTTTGATCAAGGCGGTTATGAAACACACCTGAAACACGGCGGAGTTCATGGGCAACATTGGTCTCTTTTTCTATAATTGAGGCAAGGATCACTGCTTCATAGGGAGAAAGAGAGGGCGTATCAACCTCCTCCAGAATTGCCTCCATAGCTTGAGTGTATTGGCGGACTAATATGCGAATAATCTGTTCTTCACTCAATTCTTTGGGAAAGAGGTAGGTTTCTGGAAAAAGAAACCCTTCAAGGGATTCATAGGAATCTTTAGAAAGGGAGCCCATAAAGGAAGAATCACGGGCAAGGGAGTCAAACCGTACCGTATCAATGGGATACTGGCGCGCAATCGTTCGGGCTGTTTGCTCAATGGTCAGCCCCTCGGGAATTGTCACCGTAACTCCCTCAACAAGGGCAGATCCTAAAAGCACCTCCAGTGCATGAAGCACCCCAGACTGCTCAGGAACCGCATATGCTCCCGCTTGAATTTTATGGCCCACTTCCTGGTAACGAACATAATAATAAAAGAGAGCCCAATGGGGAATTATTTCTGCATCTTCAAGTAATTCAGCAATGCTACGCAGTGATGCACCGCGAGGAATTTCAATACGTACGGTTTCTCCCCGCCGTTCTTCAGGAGCATAAAAGCCCCAATAGGCTAAGAGCCCACAGAGAAGAGTCACAATTACGAGAATGAACATTACAAACTTTTTTACCACTATCTGCATAGCTCTAACCATCCATAAAAAAGCATAAAAAGCATACCCTGCTCCCGCTAATATATATAATAAACCGGTAAACCAGGTCTGTCCGAATTGGCGTATGAGAGAAAAGGCGTGGTGCATTTACCGTTGCAGGCGGTATACCTGCCCTCCTTCTTGGATAATATGCTCATCCATTTCTAATTGCAACAGCGTCGAAAATAACTCCTCATGACGATCAATTTCTTCCATAAACTGATCAAGGCGAAGCCCCTGCGGTGACGCTTTCAACAAAGTCATAATTTTTCGTGCCGCCCCAGTGAAGTTCTCAAGTGAAAGGCTATCAACGGGAGTTATAACTGAAGCAGAGGTACCGGCATCTGATATTGTCTGCCCTGTGGGATTTCCATACATGGCATCCATGGATGAAAAAAAGGAGTCCCCATCAAGATAGGGAGTTGCTCCATGACGAAGCAAGGTGTTTGTACCGCGACTTTGGGCAGAAAAAATTGATCCAGGTACAGCATAAACATCCCGATTCTGCTCTAAGGCATTATGTGCCGTGGACAGCGCCCCACTTTTCTCACCTGCCTCTACAACAACAGTAGCCATAGTTAAGGCCGAAATGATACGATTTCGCCGAAGAAACATATAGGGTTTCCCTCCTCGTCCGGGGGGATATTCTGTTACCAGTGCCCCCTGTCGACGAATACGCACTGCGAGATGCCGATGCCCTGCTGGGTAAATTCTATCCAAGCCATTGGCAAGAACAGCCACGGTGGTTCCTCCTTCCAAGGCCTGTTCATGAGCAACCCCATCAATCCCGTGGGCAAGCCCACTGACCACGCCATAGCCACGAGCGACCGCCTGACGTGCAATATTGGCAGCCACTTCCCGCCCGTATGATGAGGGGGTTCGTGTCCCCACAATACTTACGGAAGGTCGTGATAATGCTGCCGTATCGCCCATTACATAGAGAACAAAGGGAGGATCTGGACTGTTACGCAACAACTGCGGATACGCAGGATCTTCAGGAAATACCAAGGTAATTCCGTAGGAGAAACACCACGAACATACCCGATCGGCCTCATCCAACAGAGAGGGAGAAATATGCTGTGCAACCCGCGATGTAAGAAGCTGTTTTTTCCTTGATGAAGAACAAGTAAAAATTGGTGCTATAGCTCCATACGCTGCGCGTATTTTTTCAATACGTCGCGGACCAACCCCTTCAACAAGAGAAAGGGCAACGCGGGCTCGCTCCTCCTTATCCATACATCTTACGAGCGATAGATACCATTTTCTTTCCGAGGTTTTCCGCAGTCCGAATCCCCGCTGAATCTTCTCTGATTCCTGCAGGATACCCACTCCAAAGATTTGCTCCAAAATGGGCGGTAGGAGCAGCATCAGAAAGGGCGATCATACCATGAATTAAAGCACTGCGAAGAATCTCCATTTCTGTTAATTCCTGTCCCCCATGACGGGAACGCCCCACAGAAAGTGCTCCTGCCAAGAGATTTTCCCAGCGAAAGCCGGTGCGACGAAAGACCACACTCCGATCAAAAAAAGCCTTTAGCTGAGAACTCATACCCCCAAAGTATACAGGAGAAGCAAAGACATACCCCACCACATCGGTATCAACCATACGCGGCAGAAACTCGTTTGTATAGGAGTCATCCTGTGAACAGTTTGGTACATCCAGTCCTGAACAATAGCCGCAATCCACACATCCACTAAAGGTGTAATCTGCCAAGGGAAGTATCTCCGTCTGTATTCCTGCATCGGCAATAATATTCATAACGCGCTCTAAGCCAAAAAGGGTTGTACTCCCCTTTTTTTAGGACTTCCACATACTCCAATAATTTTCATCGACCCATCTCCTCATCTACAAAATCAGTTTCATATAAATAATCAGCCACGAGTAGCCGCATGTCAATCAAGGCATTATTCAAATCGTATAAGGCTTGTGCCCGCCGAAGACGCTGCAAAGCATACGCCTCTTTACGGTGATTCAGTTCTTCTACGGTCATAACCCCATTATCAAATCGAAGACGAGCTATTTCAAGTGCTTCTAAAGCTGCAGAAACAGCTCGATCCTGACGTTCTATGGCTGAAAGATGTTCTGTATACGTTGTATACGCATGACGAAGTTGCCACAGGACATCCTGCTTTTTCTCAATGTAGTCCAACTCCGCAATACGCTTGGCATACCGCGCTTCAGCAAGGCGTTCAACACGTGCACCAAAGGTAAAAAGAGGATATTCTACCTGAAAAAACGCTTCCCGATGATCCTGTAGTGAAATATCACTGTCAGGAAAGGTTCGTACCCCAGCCCGCACTCCCCAAGTAAATTGTGGTAAAAAGGCGGTTCGCTCTTGGCGATACTCCGCAGCAGCAATATCTCGAGCGATATCCTTAAGAAGAATTTCTTTATTTTCCGCAAGGGCCGTTTGCTCAATGGCAGATATCCCCTGTCCATATTGCTGCTGTACAAGACTATCCGTTAAGTCCAACTCCCTCTGTTCCTCTGAAAAACCGCCTAACTCCAAAAACTCTTGAAAGAGAAGCTCCTCTTGCCGTTCAGCCTGACGAAAATCATCCATGGCGTTAGAATAGGCAATGGATGTGACGAGTGTATCATAGGAATCCCGTGTCTCACCGTGAAAAAGGTCTACCGTACGCTTATGAAGACGCTCTTTTTCAGCGGCAAGATCAGCATAAATTGAACTCTTTTTTCGACTTAACAAAACCGAATAGTACATTTTTGTGGCGCGAGCCTTCTCTTCCATCTGTGTTAACTGCCACTCACAAATCATATATGATGTCTGAGTTTCTATAATAGCAAAGGAGTCACGGCGGGGATGAGTTATCCACAAGGGGTTTTCCATGGCAATTCCCGCGTAGACTTGATGGCGAGGCGCCTCTTCAAACCAAGTGGCATATTGTTCATCAAGTAGTCGTGATAAAAACTGCGTACCTGGAGCAGGAAAGGATGACTCCTGAACAAAACGCTCTTCCAGATGAGGCTTGTCATACCCTGCAAAGGGAAGATTTTGCGGCACAAATTGATAGCGACTAAAGGCCATTAGCTGTGGATAAAACTCCCGTTCAAAGGCAGTGTATTTTCGTTGCCACTGCCGATGAATCAGCTGAGATTGCTCTATACGAGGAGACGCTGCATATACGCTGTCAATATAATCAGTAAGAGAAAGTTCTTCTCCAAAGAGCATGAATTGAAAAAAAACATACCACAGAGCAGCGTACAGGAAAAGCTCACTCTATTGGCGAATACGGCCGTTACAAATGTGTTTATTTTTATACCGCTCATCATGGGTCACCTCTCGGCCAAACCATGCAGGTGGAACGAAGGCTGCACTGCTCGCACGGTTCTCAAACTCCACCTCCACAGAATAAAACCCGTTCAGCTCTTCATAATATATATCAAGTTCGAGCTGAAGGTGTGTATAGGGCAGATGATACCGACGTTTCACAACTCTTCGTCCTTCGGTTAAGCGCCACAGGAGAGTAAAATCCTTTTCTTTAAGAAGAATTTCTTCTTCCTCACGCACTTCACCTTGTCCCTGTTTTACCGTAAGCGTAAAGACCGTACCAGCCTGGCGAAGACGCACTTCACGGTCATCCTCAATGCTCAAATATCCCTGTTTGATATCGGTATATGGATATTGAGACAGGTTATCCGGCAGTTTTTTTACCAAAAACTGCCGTTCAATTTCCTGTGTATGCACCATACTATTACGAAAATATTTTCGAGATACTACTACTGCATTTGCTGACGAAGAAAGGCAGGAAACTCATTATCATCACGGGGAATGCCCGCTGCAGATGCTGTGCTTCGCTGGTCATTGCTTCTGTCACGAGAAAGCATTTCCTTCGTGCGACCACCGGACTGATGCTCTTTTCTCACCCAAGCGGGAGTTTCGATATCACGAGGATCAAAGTAATGGGGATTACTACGTGGTGACGGCGGCGTGGACGGTTCCACCTGTTCTCGTTCAACCCGTTCCCGTGAAACATCAACAATGGGCAAATCATCTGATGAAGATGCCGATCTTGCAGGCTCCGTAGTCTGTTGCTCATCGGTAACATTCATGGCCATTTTCTGTTGTACAGGGGGCTTTTTTTCCGTCTGTGCCCGCTCAACACTGCGGGGGCGTTGACCTTCCTGGGCAAACCCCGTGGCTACAACTGTTACCTGCACTCGACTTTCCATGGCTGGATCAATCATTGCACCAAATATAATATTTGTTTCAGAATCTTCTCCTACAAACTCATTGATACGTTGCTGTGCATCACTGACTTCATCAAGAGCCAAATCCATACCACCCGTAAAATTCACTAATAGTCCTCGGGCCCCAGAGATATTTATGTCCTCAAGAAGCGGTGAGTTGATCGCCTCTTCAGCAGCCTGAATAGCTCTGTTTTCCTTATCATCAGATTCACCAACACCCATGAGAGCATCACCCATATCTTTCATCACGGTTTTTACATCGGCAAAATCAACATTTACCAATCCCGGTTCGGTAATGAGCTTGGCAATCCCCTTGGTCGCATCATTTAAGACACGATCCGCTGTTTTAAATGCCTCAAGAATGGGCGTACCCTTCTCTACAATGGAAAGCAGCTTTTGGTTTTCAATAACAATAATGGTATCAACACATTTTTTAAGTTCCTCGATTCCAGAACGGGCATTCCGATCACGAACCTTGCCTTCAAAAAGAAAGGGTTTTGTAACCACCCCAATAGTGAGGATGCCCATATCTTTTGCCAAACGTGCAACCACCGGAGATGCACCTGTTCCGGTGCCACCACCCATACCGGCAGTAACAAACACCATATCAGCCGATTCAATTTCCTTGATGATCTCTTCTTCATTCTCTTCAATGGCAGCCTTTCCCACATCGGGGTTTGCTCCAGCACCAAGGCCCTTGGTTAACTTCTCACCAATCTGAATCCGTCGACTTGCCTTATTCTTATCCAAGGCTGCTGCATCGGTATTTATTGAGATAAATTCAACATCATCCAACCCATCATCAATCATACGGTTTACCGCATTACCGCCAGCTCCGCCAACTCCTACAACTTTAATTTTTGCTTCTGCATCAAACACTTGTTCCATGTCCATATCTGGCACAGTTCCTTTCGTGTTATTCATAGTTTCCCCCATATAACATATAATGTTTGTTTTATTCTTCAATAAGTTTCTAAAAATATTTCTGAAAAACCTCTTTTATCTTTACCCAAAGATCCTTAATTCCATCAACTTCAAGTCCTCCTCTTCCTTTTTCCGGTACATTTTCGATCTCCATACCATGCATACAAAGACCTATCCCTGTCGCATGTATGGGAGATTTTGCCACATCTATCAACCCTGTGAAATTTTGCGGATATCCAATTTTTACAGGATGTTCAAAGACCCGTTCCGCCACACTCTGTATCCCCTCAAGAAGTGAACCACCCCCCGTGAGGACAATTCCCGCACCAAGCATATCGTTATACCCAGACTGCTGTATTTCCCGGTAGGCGTAGTTTAATATTTCTTCTACTCGCGGCTCAATAATTGATGTAAGAATCTCCCGCGAAACCTGACGCTCTTCACGACCACCCACACCGGGCACGGGAAAATCTTCTCCCGTCTGGACAACACGCGGATCTGCACAGCCATACTTCTTTTTTATTTCTTCAGCCTTATCAATGGGCGTACGAATTCCAATGGCGATATCCTTAGTAACGTACTCTCCGCCAAGACCAATCACTCGTGTATCACGCAGGGAGTCATCAAGATAAATTGCAATATCTGTCGTTCCACCACCAATATCAATTAAGGCAACCCCGATCTCTCGCTCATCCTGTTCCAGAACAGACTTGCTGGAGGCAACAGGCTCAAGCACCACATCTGCAACCACAAACCCTGCCTTTTCCACACTTTTACAGATATTTTGTACACTTGTGGTTCCACAGGTAATAATATGTACATTTGTTTCTAATCGAACACCACTCATGCCAATGGGATCTTTAATGCCAATTTGATCATCAACAATGTAATCCTGTGGCACAATACTAATTGTTTCTCTGTCCTTAAGATTAGGTACGGCGCTTGCGTTGTCTATGGCGCGACGAACGTCTTCTTCCGTGATCTCTCCCCCATCACTTTTCACTGCCACAACACCAGATTTGTTAAACGACTGGACATGTTCCCCGGCAATTCCCACATACACCTCTGAGGTATCAACACCCGCAATCATCTCTGCTTCGCGGACAGCAGAACGAATTCCCTGTACAGTTTTATCAATATTAACCACAACGCCCTTGCGCAACCCGTGGGATGGGGCAACCCCGCGCCCGATAACCTTTGTTCCTCCATCAGTATCATGCTCTGCAATTATGCAGGCAATTTTGGTTGTTCCAATATCCAATCCAGCAAAATGCTTTGCCATATTCAAACTCTCCCCTATTTAATAAATGCCACATCATCATACGAGAGATCAATATACTCCCGTATTGTTAGATCACTCCCTTTGAGAAAATCAAAGAGGGTTTCCATATTCTCCACCACCTGCTCATTAAAGGAGTAGCCTACCCGTATTTCCGGACGAACCCCTTTCATCTCCAGTGCAATATGGGAGGAATTACTCATATCAACAGCCAGGATATGTGTAAAATGTCCCGTCGCACGAAGAATCTTTGCCAAGCGATTAAAACGACGGAGATCCTGCGGTATAATTTCATGTTCCCTCTCGTCTGTCACAGTATCACGAAGCCCATACACCACGGGAATGTCAAAATAATCCCCTGCAACAAAGGGCCAGAGTATTCCCTCTTTATTCATAAAATAGACCTGATGTCCAGTTACCATAAAGGCGTGGGGACGATGCTCTACCACCTCAATGGTAATATCTCGACTCAGTGAACGACGTACATGCGCTGTATCTATAGGATCAAGAGTAGAGAGCTTTCGGGCGATGGAGTCTACCTGCACCGAAAAAATTCCCATGGTTGTATCAAGACCACTATGACTGAGTAATGACTCCCGATCAACAAACCGGTTGCCGCGAACAATAAGGGTGTTCACCCTGAAGAATGGTTCAACAACAGTTATATACCACTCCGTATCGATAGCAGGAATGCCCCAGAAGAGCGCAACCATCAGGCTCAAAACAACACAGATGCGACGGCCCGGCTTTACCTGACTTACGCGGTCACGTCGCTCCAATCGTCGCTGCATCTGATTTGTTCCAATACGCTTTGCCATCACCCAATCTCCCGGAGAATTTCAGTGCCAAGCTTCCACACATCTCCTGCACCAAGAAGAAGGACATGATCACCTTGACGCACCCGCCCATGGAGATATGCCGGTGTTTCTTCCACAGAGAGGGCATATGCTTTTTTACCAAGACGAGAAATTTCATGGGCTAAACCTACGGAATCAACGTGTGGATCGTGAGCTTCACGTGCCCCATAAATAGGAAGAAGAAGCACCTCGAAGATATCATCTGAAGCAAGGGCTGTGACAAATTCATGCCACAACTGTTTTGTGCGACTGTATAAATGGGGCTGAAACACCACAAAAAGGCGTTCCGTACTCATACCGGCCATTGCTGACAAAGTAGCTGTAATTTCCGTAGGGTGGTGGGCATAATCATCATATACCGAAACCCCAGCCGCCGTACCAATATACTCCATGCGCCGCTTGACCCCGCCAAATTCAGCGAGTCCGTGACGCACTGCCTCAGGAGAGATACCCATCTCCAAGGCCACCACAGCAGCGGCCGCGCCATTCTGTATATTATGCCTTCCCACAAGAGGAAGTACGATATTTTCAAGGGAAATATCTGCGCCGTATATGGAAAAACAACTCTCATTCCCATGACATTCCACCTCTTCAATTCGATATGTTGCATCATGCGAATACCCGTATGTCACCATGGGTTTATCAAGAGTATCCCAAATAGCCCGCACCCCTGGATCATCAATGCACAGAACACCACATCCAAAAAAGGGTACACGGTGGAGAAACTGGGAAAAGGCATCCTGTATATCTGCAAGATCTTTGTAAATATCTAAATGGTCTTCCTCGATATTAGTCACTACAGCCATGGTAGGGTGCATTTCTAAGAAAGAACGATCATACTCATCTGCTTCAGCGACAAGATAGTTTCCCGAACCAACCATGGCGCCACTGGTGGTTCCACGGCCACGCAAAACCCCTCCCACAATAACTGTCGGGTCATATCCAGCACTCTCCAACACTGACCCGATAATAGACGTGGTCGTTGTTTTTCCATGGGTTCCGCTGATACCGATAGAGAAAGAGCTCCGCATGAGATCACCTAACATACCTGCCCGTTTCATGGTAGGAATGCCCCGTTCATGTGCCCACACAAGTTCTGATGTATCCTCCCGTACGGCACTGCTGTATACCACCAAATCAGCCCCACGCACAAGGTCCACCCCATGGCCAATCTGTACAGAAATACCCCAAGCACGTAATTGCAACACACCGTCACTGCATACACAATCACTTCCCGTAACCGTATATCCGCGGCGATGTAATACCTCCGCCATGGGAAACATTCCTGCTCCGCCAATACCAATAAAATGAATTTGTTGGTTACGCTTCATAATGACGCTCCACGGTTTTTATAATAGTTTCCGTGGCTTGGTACGGTGCTGCCATACGTGCCTTCTTTTGGCGAAGAGCATACTCTTCAGGATCTTCCTTAAAAAGATATTTATACATATCGATAACCTTTCGTCCAAGCCCGTCAGCTTGGGGCAAACAGGTCGCCCACCCTTCAGATTGGGCATTCATTGCATTATGATATTGGTGGTTATCGGCTGCCCATGGAAGAGGGATAAACAGGGCTGGAAGTCCAAAAAAGGCGCTCTCACTAATAGTCGCTGCACCGGCTCTGCCGATTACAAGAGAAGCAACTGCGTAATACGGATACATATCTTCAGTGTGTGCAAAGGGAAAGACGACCTTATTATACGCGTATCGTTGCGCTATTTTTTTATATGAGACTGTTCCCGTTTGCCACAAGACTTGTACTCCAAACCCCGAGATATAATCAATGGCTTCATAGAGAGCCTCATTCATAGATTGGGCCCCCTGACTCCCCCCTGTAATAAGAATTGTACGTTTCCCGCATACAAATCCTTCTGGGTAGAGATCCTGGGCGTACTCTCTTTTTCGAGGCCGAACGGGGGTGCCGCATATTATATCCTTTTCCAAAAGAGCAGGAAGCATTGATGGAATAAGGGGCATTCCAAGAAATATCGCTTCTGCCTTTTTGACAAAAGAACGATTCACAAACCCAAGAACACTATTCTGCTCATGCAGAAAATATGGTACCCCCCGCATACGACATGCTTGAAGAACCGGACCGCAAACATATCCCCCAAAGGCGATAACAACATTATATGATGTAATACGGGGAAACAGACGTGCGGTTGCTCGCACCATTTTCCAGATCGGACCTATACGGTCAAGAATACTCGTGCTTTGAAACCCTTCCACAGAAAGAACTTGTCTCGGTATTCCATATTTTTCAGCAAGGCTAGCCGTCCATCCACGATCTGTGGTAGCCCATTCGACAGTATGTCCCTGATCTTGTAATGCTGCAGCGACGGAAAGAGCAGGAAAAATATGACCTCCCGTGCCACCTGCTGCGATGAGAATGTTCATAGCACCTCCCGTGGTGCAAAGGTAGAAATATTTAGTAAAAGCCCCACACTGAAGATACTCACCATGAGGTTCATTCCGCCATAACTCATAAATGGCAAAGGTATTCCCGTTGTCGGCATTAATCCAATATTAACCGCCGTGTGTGCAACAAAATTCATCACTAAAAAAGCGGTTAGACCAAGGGCCAGATACGTCCCGGCCATATCATCGGCTTGACGAGCAATGCGAAATCCCCGCAGAAAGACAAGGATAAACAGAAACAGCAGTATTGCCCCTCCCACAAACCCAAACTCTTCTGCAAAGGAAGAAAAGATAAAATCGGTATGCGGCTCAGGAACAAAGCCTCTCTTTTGAATCCCCTGTCCCAGTCCCTGGCCGAAAATTCCGCCGTGTCCAATGGCATTTAAGGCTTGGCGTAATTGAAAATTACTATCCTGTACCCCCGCTTCACGATTAAAAAAAGCAGTCATCCGTTGTACACGGTACTCACGCTGATTCATATATACAATACCCACAAGGAGAGTTGATAAAAAGACAATCAGAAGGTGAGTCTTTCGCACCCCTGCCACAAAAAGCATTAGAAACCCTGCCAGAAAAATAAATACGGCACTGCTAAAATCAGGTGCCAAGGCGACAAGAAGCACCACTAAAAGGATAACTGCCCATAGCACCAAAAACTGCGGCAGGGTGCGAACCTGCTCTAAAGTTCGTTGTGACAAAATTTTCGCAAGTAGTAATACAAGCCCCAGCTTTGCAAATTCAGAAACCTGTAGGGCAAACCCAAAAATACTGATCCATCGTTTCGTATTATTGATTTCCGGGACCAGCGGTGTAAGAGCATACAGAAGCATGCATACTGATAGAAGATAGATCCATCCTCCCCACTGTACCACCTTTTTATAATTGACACACATAACTCCCACGGCCAAGATAACTCCCACAAGTCCTCGTTTTAACTGATTCACAACAAAAAAGGTTGGATTATTAAAACGATCTGTAGCAAATACGTAGGATGAGCTATAAAGCTGCACAAACCCAATAAAGACAAGAAGGAGTACTGCCACAAGAAGTACTACATCAATCTGTTTAACTCGTCCCATTATCACCCTCCCTTACCAACTGCTTAAAACGGTTTCCCCGCGCAATATAGTTGGGAAAAAGATCGAAGCTCGAACAGCCCGGAGAAAGCAGCACAACCTCTCCTGAATCAGCCATATTCGACGCCGCATGGAAGGCCTCTTCCATGGTAGAATACAGATGAGTAGGAGCGACATTATTCCAGTGGGTATACATCGTTCTCCCTGCTTCACCAAATAGATATAGTGAAATGGAACGGCCCCTTATAGCTTTGGCAACCTGTTTAAAATCACCACCTTTGAACCGCCCCCCCGCAAGGAGATGTATCTTCTGACCAGGGAATCCAGACAGGGCGGCACATACCGAGTCGAAGGTTGTTGACTTTGAATCATTAATATAGGTAACCCCCCTCACGGCAGTAACTCGTTCCATGCGGTGCGGAAGTCCGTGAAAGTTCGTAACAACCGACTCAAAGATATCACCGGGAACACCGTGAAGATAGGCTGCAAGAGCAGCGGCACAATAATTATCCTCATTATGAACTCCAGCAAGAGGAGCACCTTCCACAGACGCATAGAATGTTTTTTCACCTTCAGAAGTAAGAAAATATATGCGTGATTTATGTACATACATACCGGATTTTTCAGATGGAACGTCTCCAAAGTAGTATACCCGGTGGTTTACGAGGCTATTGCCCAGGGTAACCAACCGCTCCTGCCGACCTGAAAGAATCACCGCCCCGTCTTTTTCAGTCATGGTAACAACTCGCTCTTTGAGCTGTGCATACTCTTCAAAACTACTGTGCCGATCAAGATGATTAGGGAAGATATTTAAAACCATCGCCATGGAGGGGCAAAACTGTGCAACCCACTCCATTTGGAATGTGCTCACCTCACAAACCAAAATCCCCTCTTGCCCTGACTCCTCAACGGCATCAGTAAGCGGATATCCGATATTTCCACAGGCCGGACTTGCTGGATAAATAGTTTCTAAAAGCTTTGAGAGAAGACTGGTCACGGTACTTTTTCCTGCAGACCCCGTAATGGCAATAAGCGGGAGCGTGCTGCGTGATGCGCCAAATTCCAGCTCTCCGACAAGGGGAATGTGGGCCTCTTGTAGTTGCGTACATATGGGAGCATCAACAGGAATCCCCGGTGAAATAACGGCTTGAGATGCCGTAAAAACAGCAGCACTATGCCCACCCGCTTCCCAGGTGCAGCACTCGACAATACCAGCATCTGTTAACCGGGTACGAACCACCTCCACAGAAGCTGTATCACTGAGAATATGAGGTATGCCGTGATGTACGCAATATCGTGCAACAGCGCAGGCGCTTCTCCCGCTTCCAATAATGGCAATCTTTTTTGACATACTCACACCTCTCCCGTAAGAAAAGGAATTAGGGTTTCTAACTCACTTGCACGAGACCCTTTTAATAAGATTCGATCTCCCGGCGCAAGCAACTGGGGCGCTGCTGTAATAAAAGCATCTTTACTGGCAAAACAGTGGCATACTTCTTGATCCATCCCTGCCATCATCGCGCCTTCACAAAGGGCAGCACCGAACTCACCGATATGGATAATTACTTCCATCCCATATTCAGCCGCCGCTGCACCGCAGTTTCGATGTAAGGAGTCACTATACGCTCCTAATTCTGCCATGTCACCGCTAATACTCACCAAACGCCCCGAAGGCGCAGGCATGTCATGCATCATCTGAAACGCCGCGTTCATAGACGAGGGGTTTGCATTATAGCAGTCTAGTACCAATGTATATTGCCCTGTGTTTCGGACTTCTCCCCGAAGGGGAGCAGGACGCAGGGTTGCTAAGACACTACGAACCATATCAGAATCAACCCCCATGGATTCTGCAAGAGCAAGAGCAGGAAGCATGGCATACACAAAATGTCGTCCCGGCAAAGGGATATGAAAGTCCTCTCCATGATAGGTAAATCCATAGGTGCCTTCGGAAGTACAATAGACATTTTCAGCGCGTAAAGAAGCCGCCTCACTGGTTCCAAAGGTACACATTGTAAGCCCGGCATATGCACTATGACGCATTTGCTCCATACTATGAGAATCATCCCCATTAACGTAGAGTACGCCTTGATGAAGCCCTAAGACCTCAGCCAGCTCAAATTTTGCAGCAGCAGTCTTTTCTATTCCTCCAAAACACCCGACGTGAGCATACCCAATATTAGTAATTATCCCCATATCAGGCTCAAGAATTTCTGCAAGATCAAAGATTTCTCCGCCGTGGTTTGCGCCAAGTTCAAATACAGCTAAGTCCTCATGTCCTGTAAGACGAAGAATGGACAGGGGAAGCCCAATGTGGTTATTCCAATTACCTTCTGTTCCCCCCACGCGATAATTTTGCTCTAATATGGTGCGTAGAAACCGAGCTGTCGTAGTTTTTCCGTTTGAGCCGGTAATTCCGATACAGGGAATATCAAGATATCGACGATATGCACGGGCTGCTGCACTCACCGCCTCAAGGGGATTATGAACAAGCAAAACACGATCTCGGAACGCCCCTGGTATTTTTTCCAGAGAAGAAACAATGGCAGCACACGCCCCCTGCTCCAAAGCAGTAACCACATAGTCATGTCCATCACGTTCTTCACCGGGCAGGGCAAGAAAGAGATCTCCCGGAGTAATCTTTCGTGAATCCATCCAAATATCAGGTAAAGAACGGGCTCCCAAAGAGGAAACAATTTCCCTTTCTACGCCCATCCACAAAGCAAAATCAGAAATAGTTACAGGACGTGAACTCATCGACGCGCCTCCAGTCGTTGCCATGCACGGCTCACTTCTTCACGATCATCAAAATGATACTTTTTAGTACCAATTTCTTGATATGTTTCATGTCCCTTCCCGGCAACCAAGACAACATCTTCATCTCCTGCCTTGTCTAAGGCCGTCTCAAGAGCAATTCGTCGATCCTCAATCATCTTGAACGGAGCATCTGCTGGAACACCATCTGCAATATCCCGGAGGATACCCGCAGGATCTTCTGTTCGGGGGTTATCACTCGTAATAATCGTATAATCGCTGTAACGGGCTGCCACGGCGCCCATGCGAGGACGCTTGCCCCGATCCCTATCGCCGCCAGCACCGAAAACAAGGATGAGGCGTCCCTTTGTCAGTTTTCGTACGGTGGTAAGAACATTCTCCAAGGCATCGGGCGTATGTGCATAATCTACCACAACTTGAAATGACGCAGCTTCCAGGGTAACTTTTTCCATTCGTCCAGGAACCGGTTCCAGCTGATCAAACACCCTTTGGATTAGCGCTGAAGAATACCCCTGGAGCAAGAACGCTCCCGCAGCTGCCGTAAGATTATACACCGTAAAGTCTCCCGTAAGAGGAGAAGAAAAGGGTATTGTCTCTCCCCGGAAGGAAAGACGAAAAAACACTCCATCCCAGCTACTATGTTTTTCGGTAATAGAGAAATCAACTTCGGCAGTACATCCGTAGGTATATACAGCGCCAGATAATTCTTTGGCAAGCCGTTTTCCATAGGGATCATCCCTATTGATCAATGCATACCCATCACTCTTTAGGTGATGGGTAAAAAGTGTCTTTTTCGCCTGAAAATACGATTCCATGGAGTCATGGAAATCTAAATGATCTTGGGTAAGATTTGTAAACAGGGCAATATCAAAGAGAATACCTCGAACCCGCTGAAGAGACAGGGCATGAGAAGAAACCTCCATGACAAGAGCCTCGGGAGCAGGATCTGCTGTACCAATTTCGCGAGCAAGATCAACAAACTCTGGTGTTGTACGTCCCGTATCAACATACCGTTCTCCATACCAGTTTCCAAGCGTACCAATCTGCCAAACTGTTGATTGTGAAAAGTGGGAAACGCACAAAGCGCGCAGCACCGTTGCAATGGTTGTTTTTCCGTTAGTACCTGTCACGGCAAAGCTCTTCATGGAAGAAAAATCAATCGACCAAAGCTTTTTGGCAACGTCTGCCATGGCTGCACGAACATCCGTAACGGTGACCCAGCCATGGGTACACCCCTCAGGGCATGATCGTTCCGAAAGAACCGCCACAGCCCCCTTTGCTCGAGCATCAGAAATGTAGTCATGCCCATCACAGGAAAAGCCCGCAATGGCAACAAAAAGTGTGTCGGGAACAACCCTGCGCGAATCATAGGTAATGGAACGAATATCTACTCCGTCCATATTATGCACAGCAAGAACAAATTCATTCGTTTTCAGAAAAGTATCTATCTTCATACTCTTTTTCTCCAAATAATGTACATACGGGCGCTCCTTGAATCACTTCTCCTGCCGTAGGAGATTGAGCAACCACTGTTCCACGTCCGGAAAAGTAGGGGGTAATCCCCTCTAGGCTCAGGGTATTTATCGCATCTTTCATGGATCGTCCAACACAATTGGGCATCACCTGAATATCCGTATCTTCAAGAGACGTGCTCGTAAAGAGAAGCACGGGGCTATTATCGATAATCCTACTTCCAGCTTTGGGAGTTTGATTTACAACAAATTCACCGTTTCCAACAAATTCAAAGGAAATCTCCTTTTCAAGACATGCAGATACAGCTTCACTTCGTGTTTTGTCCTGTAGATCTGGATAGGTTCGTACAGAACGCGGAGCGACCGAAGCTGTTGCATCATCCCAGTCACGTAACCCGTAATCAAGATTAGGAGAATGGGCAATACGGGTAAAGATATCTGCCACTGCCGGAGCAGCCACAGCCCCACCTCCCTTTGCATCTTTAGGTTCATCCACCACGACAGCAGCCACCAGGCGAGGCTCATCCACCGGTGTCATGCCCACAAAGGATGAGAGCACCTTATCGGTACTGTACAAACCCGTTTCAGGATCAATTTTTTCACTTGTCCCCGTTTTACCCCCCATGGTCGTTACATCATAGGTTGCCCTTCGGGCTGTACCGTGTGTTACCACTCCTTCTAAAATCTGCCGCACCTCATAGGCTGTCTGCGGAGAAATAACCTGGCGAAGTACCGTCGTATCTGCCGTACGCACCACCTCACCATTTTGATCGTTTATGGTATGAAAAATACGGGGACGTACTAAATATCCACCATTTGCAATGGCATTTGTCGCCGTGACTAACTGCAATAAGGTCGCTGAGAATTCATGTCCAAAAGAGATTGTCGCGGGAGTTCGCCCAGACCATGTATTATACGGTCGAACAACCCCTCGCTCTTCTCCCGGAAGGACAATGCCGGTTCTGCTGCCAAATCCAAAATCAGTCAGATACTGATACATTCTCTCTCGTCCAAGAGAATCTCCGATTTGGGCAAAACAGACATTACTTGAATACCAAAAGGCCTCTTCAAGAGAAAGTGTGTCAAAGGGACGGTGATCACGGATTACTTCACCATAAATCTCAAAGACCCCCTGCCGTCCGTCAAGACTGTCCCCAGGAGCATACAACCCTTCTTCTAAAGCAGCGGCAAGGGTGAGTGTTTTAAAGGTAGAACCTGGTTCATAACTTACTGAAATAGGAAGATTTCTCCGATCTTCTCCAGAAAACATCCACCAATATCCCGGATTAAACCCATTATCAGATGCCATGGCAAGAACATCTCCACTATGGGGCTCCATAACCACCGCAAAAGCTCTTTTGGCTTCATAGGTCGTGCACACCTGAGCAAGAACATCTTCCACAATGGCCTGTATCTCCGTGTCAAGGGTAAGACGAACATCCATCCCATCTATGGTGGGCATGCTATCTTCTCCGAGAATCTGAAAGAGTCTCCGCTGCCCATCATATCGATATCGACTATACCCCGACTCACCGGAAAGATAGTGATTAAAGCTGTATTCAACACCACCCCAGCCCTTATCACGGCCAGTCCATCCAATTACAGGAGAAGCAAGATTTGCATAATTATAAATGCGATTTACATATATCTCACCCTGATCAATTGCCTCCTCGGCAATGCGAACACGAACATTCCGATCCAAGCTTTTTGCCAAGACCCGTCCATTTCTATCAAGGACTCTCCCCCGACGCGGCTCAAGGACAATACGAGCAGAGGTTTGATTTTGAATAATTGCAGAAAACTCATCACTTCGTACTATCTGCATATTAAAAAGATACGACAGGACAACAACAGCGTAGATACACAAAAGAATCTGTGTACTCTTTAAACGCCGTGATACTCCTTGATCGAGGGTCATTCTAAGGGCCGTAAGAGCTTTTCAAAAAAATCCCTGGTGCTACTCCGCCTGCTCGTTTCCTGCGAAGATCTCTCACGTCGAACATAGAACGTATTTTCCATGGTCGCCTCTTCTAAATCGTCAAAGAGAGCACGATACTCCCCCAGTCTTCGCGGGTGTGTCAAGTGAGAAATTTCAACCCCCATGGCAGCAATACGGCTTTGCAACTCTCGAAGCTCTTGCCGAAGAGTTATCTCTTCGCGAGTCAACACATGGGCACGCCCTTCCTTCCAAACAGAACCTACGAAGGGAACCAACACCACCCCACACCAAAAAAACGCCGTCACCACGGCACGGAATACTCGCAGGGGAAGAACCATCATACCCGCACCCCTCCCCGTAATTTAGCACTTCGAGCACGGCTATTACGCGCAATTTCTTCCGACGATGCAACCACGGGCTTGCGTGTAAGGGCTCGCATCCGAGCATTGTTTCCACCACAAGTGCATACAGGTACATGGGCAGGACAATGACAGCTTTTTTCTGCAGAACGAATAAAGTTTTTTACAATCCTATCTTCCAGAGAGTGGTAAGAAATCACCGCAATGCGACCTCCGGGAGAAAGATAGTGAAGAGAATGTTCTAAAACCTGCCGCAACTCAGCAAGCTCATCATTTACTTCTATACGAAGGGCTTGAAAAATCTTGGAAAGCGCCTTGGGAGAAATACGAGGATACTCCTGTTCAAGCAAGGATACAAACTCCCCCGTGGTATGTACAGGCATGGTTTTGCGATACCGACAAATGCAATCTGCCATTTTGGCAGCTCCACGCACTTCTCCATATTCACGAAGAATCGTACCTAACTGCTTTTGACTATATTCAGAGAGGACCGTTTCCGCAGAAAGGGGGCTCGACCGATCCATCCGCATATCAAGGGGGGCATCCATACGATAACTAAACCCGCGGGGCCCCGCGTCAAACTGATGAGATGATACGCCAAGATCAAGGAGAATCCCCGATACAGAAGAAATTTGTAAAGAGTGCAGTGTTTCGGGAAAATCCTTAAAACAGCGCTTATCAAGATGTACTGATTCAATCTGTTCTTCCTTCAGTCGTCGCGAAACCTCCGCAAGGGCATCTTCGTCACGATCGATACCAATCACCATCCCCTCACTCCCCATAGCACGGGCCATGGCAAGGCTATGTCCTCCGCCGCCGAGTGTTCCATCGAGAAAGACTCCGCCCGAAGCAACATCGAGTAGCTCCAGACACTCCGGAAGAAGCACAGGGGTGTGATATCTACTCATGTTCAAACTCCGCAGCTGCTGAATAAAAAAGCTCATCAAAATCCTCGGTATCCTGCACGAGGGCATCAGGATGAATTACTTCAATAAAATCTCCCATGCCTACGAGGGCCACCTTCGACGCTGTCCCTACATGGGATAACTGTTTTCCTGAAATGGTTATCCGTCCTTGCGAATCAATCACGGAGTCAGTCATAGAACGATACACCATGGAGTAATACTTCAGATTCTTCGGAGTTTTGGGTAAACGAGCCAGTTTTTCGGCCTCTGCTTGCCAAACATCTTCAGGGTAAATCCAAAGTGCGTTATTGGGGGCCATACGAATGTACAAGGTTGTGTCGGAACAGGAATCAATGGAACGACGAAACTTTGCCGGCACGTTAACACGCCCCTTAGAATCTACAGAGTATTCATACGTTCCAATAAATCGATTTATCACACTATCACCCACTATCACCCACAATTTCCCATTTCACATAGAATATACCATATCCAAAGGGTAAATCAAGAGAAAATGTCAACTTTTTTCAACAAAAAAAACGCCGTGGCAGACGCACGGCGTTAAGAGAAAACAACGTAAAAGTATCTCAGTACAAAAAGGGGAGTTATGAACCCTCAAGCTCTCCCAAAAAACCTACTCTTCATAGTGCAAATGCAGGTCTATCTCCATGGAGGGGCGAAAGATAAAGCATGCCTCAATAAAACTCATCAATCGATGCTCTTTTTTAGTACCCGAAAACCCGTAAGGCTCTACAGGCTGAGATTTAAAGTTTCTATCCAAAACCCCACTTTCAGAGATATCTTGAAATACAAACAGGGCATAGACATCTCCTACCGTGAGATTATGAAAACTTCCCCGAAGAGTATCTGTCACAACAGACTCCGCAGATATCACGGTCTTTTTATATGCCCGTGAAAAATCTCCAAACCCATACTCATCGCGATACAGGGCTATATAGAGATCTCCCTTCTCTGGAAGATGACCCGTAATAGTCACCCCCAGAGAAGCGGCCGACAAAAAGGCCACTAAACAAACCAGCCAGAGGCACAATTTCATACGTAACTCCTTAGACTATTGCAAAAAAACTCGCGTCGCACCATCACCGCCTTCGGCTCCGGATACATATTTGTAAGAATCTACACGGTGAGCCCAGTCAGTATCGAAACTTTGACGCAACCGTTGTCGTAACACATCACTGCCGTGATTCCCCCGTCCGTGAATAAGCAATACCTGTGTAACCCCATCGTTACGAGCAGTTGCAAAAAGATCAGCCACAGCTTTTCGTGCTTCCTCCCAACTCTTTCCATGCAAATCAAGCCGCTGCTCCATGGCCCGCCCCTTGCGATACACCGAGGACTTTGTTCGAGGGGAGTTGTGTACATAAAACTCCTCCTTTTCGGCACCCAAAAAACCTTTTTGCTCTACATACTCTAATATGGCAGCTTGCTCCGGTCGTAAGGACATCTCCTCTTCCCAAAAGGGAGTTTCCTGATATTCTGAGACCACCGATGAATCCTGCTTCTTTCCTTTGGGTGGTGTTTTTTTAGGGAATCATCTGAAGAACAATGACGCTCCGACTCTTCAGAACACCTCTCTTGTACCGCAAGAAACTCCTCATACAACTCTTCCTGCATTATTTCATCACACTCCTCAGTATGAGAATTCTGACGAGAGAGACAGCGGAAAAGGTCACGGAGCATTCTCTGCATATTAAGCCTTTCCCGCCACCGCATGAACCGTTTCTTCTTTCCACTCTAGAAAAGAGTTATCCACAATCCGTCGACGTGCTTCTGCCACTAAATTTACATAAAAATGGATATTGTGCAAAGAAAGAAGACGAAGCGCTAAAATCTCACCGGCTTTATACAAATGCCGCAAATAAGCACGACTAAAATGCGTACACGTATAACAGGTACATGCCGGATCAAGGGGGGTAGAAAAATCGAGCCTATGCGCACTATTTTTAATATTCAAACGTCCTTGACTGGTAAAAACCGAACTGTTTCGTGCATTCCGCGTCGGCATAACACAGTCAAACATATCAATACCGGCGCCAATAGCCTCTAGAATATTTTCGGGCTTCCCGACTCCCATTAAATATCGCGGTTTGTCAACAGGAAGAAGTGACGCGGTATAACGGGATATATCATATAGTTGTTGTGTACTTTCACCGACGGCAAGACCGCCAATGGCATACCCGGGAAAATCCATGGCAACAAGCTTCTCTGCGCAGTAGGCACGATAGTCGCGATGAATACCTCCCTGGACAATGCCAAACAGAGCTTGTTCATATCCGAAATGGAGCGGAAGGCGGTGGTGAGCTTCCAGAGATCGTTCAGCCCAACGAAGCGTTCGTTCAACCGCTGCATAAATAACTTCACGCGAAGCGGTTGAAGACGGGCACTCATCAAAGGCCATGATAATATCAGCCCCAATATTATGCTCTATTTCCATTACCTTTTCCGGTGAGAAGAAGTGACGCGATCCATCTAAGTGAGACGAAAACTCAACCCCCTCCTCGGTAATACGAGAAATATCTTTCAAGGAAAAAACCTGAAATCCACCGGAATCAGTAAGAAGTGCCCCCCCCCAGTTTTCAAAGCGGTGCAAACCACCGGCACTGCGAATAACCTCACTACCGGGACGCAAATGCAGATGATACGTATTCCCTAAAATTATGGAAGCCCCTGTCTGAGAAACATCATGCGGAGAAAGTGTTTTCACACATCCCTGGGTACCCACAGGCATGAAAACCGGAGTTTCTACCGGACCGTGATCTGTATAAAAGACGCCCGCACGAGCATCTCCACTGCGCCCGTGTAGCTCAAATGAAAAGGTATTTCCCACAATCTATCCTTACTGCCATACAACAAGATTAAAGAAGTCATTAAATATATTTTGTGAACCACAGATAATGCCCCGAGATTTCAAATTCATTTCACCTCCATCAATATCTGCCATACCCCCGCCTGCTTCCCGCAGTATACAAAGCCCTGCAGCAAAATCCCACGGATGTAGTTCATACTCAAAAAATGCGTCAAATCGTCCGGCTCCTGTCCAACAAATATCAAGGGCCGCACTCCCCGTTCTACGCAACCCGCGAATATTATGGTGAAACAAAGCCTGCACTGTATCAAGGGTTTTTCGCATCATTTCACCTCGATCGTAATAAAAGCCTGTGCAAATAAGGGCTTGAGACCAGCCTGTTCGTTGCGAAACAACCATGGGTTGACCATTCAAAAAGGCGCCTTTTCCCCGTTCTGCGTAAAACAGTTCATCACGGGAAGGGTCATATACAGCCCCGACCTGCACCACACCATTCTGTGCATAGGCGATGGAAACACTATAATGGGGCATACCGCAAGAAAAATTATTGGTGCCATCAAGGGGATCAACAACCCACAGATGCTCTGCATGCAAATCAACCTGCTCTGCAGACTCTTCACCCAAAAAAAGATGCGTAGGATATGCCTCTGCAATAGCGGTACGAATGTATGCTTCAGCAGCATAGTCAGCTTCTGTTACTGTATTGATAGCGGAACCTTTTTCTGAAATGTGAGCAACACCGTAATAGTCCTGCACTATTTTTCCAGCGCTACGAATAATCTCCGTGAGAAACTCTTCCATGACTCCTCCAATAAAAAAAGGCCGAAGCTACTGCTCCGGCCTTTATATTAACGTCGTCCGTATACGATCTTTTCTTTCTTTTCACTCTTCTCTTCACTGCGAGGTGCTTCAGTCTTTTCGGGAGTAACCTTTGCTGGAGCAGCCTCTTTCCGAGGAGCCTGTACTTCATCACGAGCCTTTGGCGCAGTTGGAGCCGGAGCCTTCGGCGTTTCTTTCCGAGGAGCTCTGTTGGCGTTTGATGCATCATTGTTCTCGCTCGTCTTCTTATTTGACGAAGTGTCTTTCCGCACATTTTTCTGAGACGGACGGCTCTGCTGCTGAGATCCACCCTTCCCGCCTCTTGCATTAGCAGTATTTTTCTTCAACTCACGATTAATATCACGTAAGGATTTATCCGGAGAACTTACCTTTGGCGTAGTATCTTTCTGAGTATTTTGGCGTCTATTTCCGCCAGATGATCCATCTTTGCTTCCGCCAGATCCGCGTCCACCCCGTCCCTGCGTATTATTTCGATTATTTCGGGGGGCTCCACTTCTCTGGCCATTACCACCCTTTGAATCATTTCCCCGACCTTTTCCGCCAGAGCGAGAATCGCGTTTATTCGAATTCTGTTTTTTTGTGTTGCGATTATTTTGTTGCCGTCTATTGGCAAAGGATTTCTTAAAATCCTCTAAGCTGTTATCCAGCTGTGAAAGCTTGATAAGAATAACAATCTGCAAGACTGCAAGAATTATTACGACAGCAAATAAAGCATGGTTTTCCATAAAATCTTTCTCCATTACATGTTCTGTAAAAGCCTCATTACGTATAATCAATAGATAGGTCTATCCAGTAAAGGCTGATGCTGCATTGGTTGCGAGGCTCTAAATATAGACTCAACACACTCCGTACCATGTTTTTTTACGTAATCAACGGAATATTCACGCAGCCTTTATATGTACCTGTTTTAAATATTTCAAAGAGCCGGCCTTACAATTCTATATCACCAATACCATCAGACATATCTTTTACTTCATCTATTCGTTCTAGATATTGATTGATACGATGCACACAACGTGCAGAAATCAATAATTTTGCCCAAATGAAGAAGAGAATGAGACCGAAAAAAAACAACACTAAAATCCAAAGCCACTGAATGGTTTCAGCCATACATCTCTTCTCCCAACAAAAATATGTTATCCCACAGGAAGATATCAGAATAAATTAAAAATAATATTCCCATGGGACCAACTCACTAAAAATTCGTTGCGGTATTCCGCGTGTTATAGAAACGATCTATTACCGAAATTGTTTCTTCCACATCATCTGTTATATGAAGTAAGCCCGTGTCTTCAGGGCTAATATACTTGCTCTCAAGCATCACCGTTTCAATCCAATCAACCATGCCTTTCCAATACTCTTTCCCCATAAGGACAAGAGGAAGCTGTGGTGTTTTTTGTGTTTGGATTAAGGTAAGGGTTTCAAACATTTCATCAAGAGTACCATACCCACCGGGCAAAATAACCACTGCGGCAGCATAGCGGAGAAACATCACCTTACGAACGAAAAAATAGCGAAAATGCATCTCCACATTCTGATACGCATTGGGAGTTTGCTCAAAGGGAAGCTCTATATTAAGGCCAATAGAGTCGCCTCCTCCATCGCGGGCACCTCGATTAGCCGCTTCCATAATACCCGGACCACCTCCGGTAATTACACCATACCCGTGCTCTGCCAAACTTCGAGAAAGGTTCATTGCCATCTTGTAATACGGTTCTTCTTCCCGAGTACGGGCTGAACCAAACACAGAGATACAGGGACCACGATTCGATAGTGTCTCTATACCCTCAACAAACTCTGAAATAATTCGAAACATTCTCCATGTTTCTTCTACATCATGACGATCCGCTTTTGCAACCATAGAATCCTCCAGGATAAACACAGGAAGTGTAACCGTTCTATTCTACAATACTGCGTAAAAAACAACAAGAAGTTTTCTCATATCTCTTTTATTTTCAGTCTGTACTATCTTCTAACGCAGCTTCATATCCATCCCAACTGCGTATTAAGCTCCCCAATCGATTCCAACGTATTTTTGCAGGAAGAAGAAACCATGGAACATCTTCTTCAAGTGAAAAATAGATAATAAACGCTTGAGCTTTTACAAAATTATCGTTCACAAACCCCCAAAAACGAGAATCTGAAGAATTGTCGCGATTATCACCCACGGCAAAATAATTATCATTCTGTACTACATATTCTTGGATCTCCGTACCATCAATCGTAAGGGTCTGCCCAATAGTTAGGGTATCATCGGGATAATAGTAGGAAAAGCGCTTTTCGATTTCCTCAAAAACCAAGACATAGTTAAACCAGTAAAAATGAGGGTTTTGATCAATCAGATCAAACCATTCAGAGGAAAAACGAAAACGACTAATAATGTCATAAGGCCACATATTGTCAGAGACAAACTGGTTCCCAAACTCTTGCTGCGCATCTCCGTTTACTTTGAAGGTGTAGTAGTCCCGTATGCGTTTTCTTGGATTCTCTTGATGAATCAACCGCTTGTAGAAGAGAAATTCTCGCAAGGGCGCATTGACAAGATCGAGGGTATCTCCACGGCCAGGAATATACAAGGGGTCAAACTCTTCTATCAATCGATTATAGGGCTCAACAAAGGAAAATTGACCGTTCTGCAAAAATTGAGCTGAGTCAGGGGGCAACGTGCGAACACTATTAATATACATATCAGCACCATCAAACCACACCGTATCACCAGCAACCGCTACAAAGCGCTTGATATAGTCTTTACGCTCCGGCCCAGGGTATTTAAAAATAACCACATCCCCCCGTTGTGGGGTTCGGATACCGGGAAATTTGAGGTAGGTAAAGGGAATAACCGGTGCACCATACACAAATTTTAGCCCTAGAAGGAAATCACCGGCAAGCAGAGATCCCTCCATTGATTTGGTAGGAATAGTAAAGGCCTGTATGACATAAATAATAAAAATTAATGCCGTAGCAAGAGCAGAAATCATCTCTTTACTAAAATTTAAGATCCCTTCTTTTTCCCCTCTTCGGCCGCTCTTGGTCATGATATATCAACTCCTGCTGTCATATAAATTGAAATCGTTCATGGACTTCCCGATCCGTTTTTGCTAATATACGTTCCTTCAACAAAGATGGAAAGAAATATATCTGCTGAGAAAGCAATTCCAAATCATGGGGGGTGTGAATATACACGGTCTTAGCTGGAGAAAGAAGACGAACACAACGATTTCGCAGCTCCATTGGATACGGAGGGGCTGAAGAAGACAAGGCAGAACACATGTCATCTGTAAATACAAGAGCAACAAGGCTACGATTCTTTTGTGCCTGCTCTATCTTATACAAAATATCAGCAGCAAGACAGGAGAAAGTACCAGCCAAAAAGAAAAAGGAGGTAAGACTACCTTCATGAGCGTCCAAAAAAGCGGAGATCTGATCATAAACTCTATTCCCGAGCGCTTCTTCTCGCAAAATACGATACACCGAACTCTGAGATACCCGATACCGTCGAGCAATCTTCTCCACCGACAACCCTTGTCGATACAACAAACGGATATGTGTATTCCTTCCGGCAAACGAGCGCTCATAGGCAGGGATACCATACTTTTTACGTAATTTATAAATTGCCTGTCGTGTAACCCCATAAAATTCCGCAATTGCAGCATCGGTATGATACTTTTTTTGTAGAGAAAGTAACTGCTCACGTCCAATTCTATTCACGTCCAACCCCATCCACCAAGGGACGAGACACTTTGCTTACTCCCGGAATTTTGCGCAGGTTCCGCTTTACGGTAAAGAGTGCTTCCGTGTTAAAAACTTTTAATGTAAGTTCAACATACAGCTTTGCCCCTTCAACACGATATTCCAAAAACGAGATTTCCAACTTATGGTTCTCCACCAGAGAAATCACATCTTTTAAAAACACTGGATTATCATGGGCTTCCAAGGAAATTCGCGATGTGCTCGATTCCCCTTTTTTGGTATCCTCCCACACAAGAGAAACAGCGCGGAGAGGGTCATCTTTAAACAGAGACGCCGTGGGACAGTCTGTACGATGCACCGCAATTCCTCTTCCATGGGTTATAAAGCCGACAACATGATCTCCCGGTATGGGGTGACAACACGGTGAAAACCGAATCATCGTACTTGGCATACGACGAATAACAAGACTTTTCCGGCCTTCCCGCCGAATAGAGTCAATCTCATCAATGGCCTGTTTCTGTGTCACTGTTCGACGGGTGATAAATGTAATAATCTCGCTGGAGAAACGAGATTTTTCAGCCACAGCAATAAACAGCTCATCCTCTGATTGAAAATTAAACTCTCGCAAGACTTCCGGTAGGTAGGTTTCCAGATTTTCACGCAAATGGAGTTTTCCATACTCCCGGAAAAGAAGTTGCTTGCCTATGGACAAACGGTCCTTGCGCTCTACTTTTCGCAACCAGCGTTTTATTTCAGAGCGTGCACGGGGAGTGCGAACATCATTAAGCCACTCCACGTTTGGTTTACGTTCAAAAGAGTGCAGAACTTCCACTAAATCACCATCGTAGAGTTCTTGATCAGGCTTTTCAATATGACCATTTACCTTTGCACCAATACAGTGCAAGCCGATATCGCTATGTATTGCAAAGGCAAAATCCATTACGGTAGCACCCTTTGGCAAAATAATCTTTTCGTTCTTCGGTGTTCTGACAGAAATATCACGCTGTTTAATATCAATCTTAAAAAACTCAAAGAACTCCGTCGAATCTGAGAGTTCTTTCTGCCATGACACGAGGTTACGAAGCCATTTTACGGCATTACTCTCTCCAATGGGACTATCTTTATACCGCCAATGTGCCGCCACCCCTTCCTCTGCTTGATAATTCATCTCTACGGTACGAATTTGTATCTCTACAATGTTCCCATCAAAGCCTGCAACGGTCGTATGAATAGACTGATATCCGTTTGACTTGGGAGAGGCAATGTAGTCTTTCAACTTATACGGAACAGGCTGCCATAAACTGTGAACAACCCCCAATAAACGGTAGCAATCATCAACACTATTGCAGATTAAGCGTATGGCAAGAAGATCAAAAATCTCATTATACGGGATATTCCTATTTTTATTTTTTTTGTAAATACTGTAGTAGGTTTTGCTCCTGCCAAATACCTCTGCCTCAATACTCTGCTTTTGAATCTTATCTTCAAGGATGGACCGTAATTTATGAATTAAAACCTGACGTCGAGATTCACTTTCGGAGATCTTCTCCACAACCTCATGATATTCTGCAGGATACAAGTGCTTAAAAGCAAGATCCTCAAGTTCTGACTTTACATTTCCCATGCCGAGACGAAGGGCGAGGGGGACATAGATATCAAGGGTTTCCCGGGCAATACGCTCTTTTTTCTCTTGCGCCATATACCGAAGCGTTCTCAGATTATGTAAACGATCGGCAAACTTTATCATAATAACGCGTACATCCTCAGCAGCGTTTAAAAGAACCTTACGGTATGTTTCAACTTTTCGAAAGTGCTTATCCTCTTCATGAACAGAGGTGAGTTTTGTGACGCCATCTACAATACGAGATACGGAAGCCCCGAAGCACGTTTCAATATCCCCGGTATTAACACTCGTATCTTCCACCACATCATGCAGCAGGGCTGCAATAACCCCGGTTGTTCCCATACCTTGCTCTGCACAAATAAGGGACACCTCCATGGGATGAATAAAATAGGGTTCACCAGACTTTCGCAACTGGCCCTCATGAGCATCCCAAGAATAGGTAAAGGCATGAGAAACACGGTCAAAATCAAGATCAGGACTCAAAGACTTGAGCCGATCAAGATATTGCGTTTTGGCAATCCGAGCATTGGAGAAGTCAAGATTCATACAATTACTCATCCACAAGACGGGACTTTTCTTTTTTCAACTCCCGAAGTTTCGATTCTACCTCGCCCAGAAGAAACTTCAATTCGGCAGTTTTCTCTATGGCCGACAAGATCTCCTCTTCATCCTCTTTCAAATTTGTAATTTGAGCTCGAAGATCACCCACCAGAAGCTCAAGATTATTATATTTTTTCTCCGCTTCACGGATCACCTGTTCCTTATCGTCGAGGACGGAAATACGCCCCTCAATATCCTGAAGAACTCCCATGGCGCTATCAGAGCTTTTCTTTATTGAAGCAATCTCTTCAGCTTTATTTTCTATATATTCCATATCGGAGTTCAGTATTGTCAGCACTTCGTGGAGTTTTTCAATTTCTTTGTTCGCCTGTTCTATGCGTTCAAATCCCTCATCGATACTTGATATTCGATACTCAATATCACTCACCACGGTTTCCACAGAATCGATACGCTGGTCCACCGTATCAATACGGCTGGAACGAAGTGATATCTGTTCCATTTCATGACGAAGATCGGCAAGCATCTCTCCCACACGAGAGACACGTCCTTCTGCTTCCTGAATATACGACTTCTGTTTATCTATTTTACGAAGCTCTTCCTGGTGCACATCCAACATCTCCTGAAAGCGCTTTTCTGAGAGTGTGATCTTTCCCTCAAATTCACTAATCTGCTTTTGAAAATTATCAAGCCCCCGCTCTGAGTCACTCATCAAGGCAGTGATGGTATTACTCATTTCACTGAGTTTTTCCTTTTCCCGATCGATAACCAACTTTTCCTGACGAAGGTTGTTCAAAATATTCTGTGCTTCAATGGAGTGTCCCGAGAGCGTTGAAATTTTCTGTTCAACCTTAGAGACATTTTCACGTTCACGATCAATTACCTGAATTTTCATATTAACATCGCCCAACAGATAATTCAGCTGGTCAAGACGCTTCTCTGTCTTTTCAACCATGCTTTGTCGCTCAAGCTGCTGTTCAATACGGGAGTCAATATCCTCAACCATCAAATCAAGGCTGTCTATTTTTCGACCAACCTCATCAACGGCAGATGATTTTTCATTCACCATATGTATACGATCACGCACAGAATCGGATATAATCTGTAGCTCATCAAACCGTGCTGAAAGTGCAGACAACTCTTGCTCCCGTTCAGACAGCTCTAAGGTTTTTCTGTTGAGCTTATCCTCTTTCTTTTCCAATTCAAGACTTATCTCAAAGAGGTCGTCCATCTTCTTCTGTATATGATCCAGCTCTTCACTGCGTGAGAGAATTTGCCGTTTTTCTTTTTCCACAGCACTGATTTTTGAATCGAGGAACTGAATACGGCTCTCCAAACCGGCTAATTCATCAATGCGAGACTCATATCGTTTCAAATCCCCATCAAGATTATTAACCCGATCAGAGATTTCGTCATACACAGATAACTCATTTTCTGTATTTTTGATACGCTGTTCAACACGATCAAGATTCTTTTCATATTCAAGAATCTTTGCACGACTTTCATCAATACGCTCTTTATGCTTAATAATTGTATCCGCCGTGGCCTTGGTATTTTTCGCCACGTCAAATACTTCATGAATTTCCTGTTTCACCGACTCAACATGGCTACTCTTTTCAAGGATCAAGTCAACCTTTTGATCGAACTCTTCACGAATGGTGTCAACATTAGCAATCTTTGCACGGGATTGCTCAAAGAATTTCCGAAACTTTCGCACCTCATCAATCGCATCACGACTGTCGTAAAACAATGAGTCTAAGCGAGAGATATTTTTATCGATACTGGTAATTTTATCCTGTTTTTCTTCAAGATGTTTTAAATCGCTCTCTAAACGCCACGTCAAGGTATTAAGCTGGCCATTCATCTCCGTGGCCTTTTCCACCACAACCTGCTGCCGTTTCAACCCCTTTATCTTTCCATCAATATGCTCCACCAAGGCATGAAGCTGTTCGGTTTTCTCTCGGGTCAACTTATACTGATCAACCTCATCCTTTAACACCTCAAGCTGACTTTTTAACATGTCAGCCTGGCCCCGACCACCGGCAAGAATACGCTCTAACTCATCCTCTTTTCGAGTAAGCTGCTTATGCCTATTTCCACATTCCTCAAGCCCCTCGGAAATTTCTCTATAGGTTGATTCAACTGCGTATAATCTTTCCAGAAAGGTTTTTACAACGCCCTCAGGATCTTTATCTTCAGAAAGCAACATCGTTAGTTTTTCTACAGAAGAAGCAAGATGAATATCCTCTTGTTTAATATCATCCATACGGTGTTCTAACTCTGTAAACTCCTGCTTCATTTCGTCCATGGCTGTCGCCATTTGAGAAAGTTGTGTTGATTTTGTATCCCACCGCGTCAACTCTTCACGAATATTTTTGAGGCACAGGGTTATCTCTTCCTTATTTTTCTGAAAGTCAGCAAGGGTTCCTTGGGCTTCACGTGCATTTGAAACATACTCACCCAGCTCGTCAAGAAGTGGTAACAACTCCTTTCGCTCTGCTAAAAAGCTATCATAAAACGACTCAAATCGCTCAATCTCCCGAGCTAGTGTATCCGCTACAACCGCCGGATCTTTCATATTTTTCTTAAAAAAATCAGAAATCACATTATACTCCTCTCATTATTGGACAGACACCTCGCTGACAATCCGCCACGAACCATCTCTCTTTAAAAGGTCTAACCGCTTCCTGCTTACAGAGCGGAAGACTTCTGACTCATAGGTTTGATTAAAAACAAGCGACACGGTTGTATCTGTCATGTTTTTCACTTCAGGAGAGTCAACCTGTATTTCAATACGATCATAGCGTTCAAAGGTACTCTGTTTATGAGCAATCCACGACTCCCAGGTATGTCCCGGCACGTCTAAGTTCTTCGCATCATAAAAGGGGGCATATACTGCTGTATCCATGGACTCCCATGCCTCTTTCCATGAGTCAACGTAGGAAACAAAAAAAGTGTGTAGAGAATCCTTGCGTTCCTGTTGAGCGATGGCATTTTCCCGTTCCTGCACAAGATACGTGCGTTCTGCCATGATATTCTCAAGGTCAACACTTTCCTCAAAATTGAGGCCGCCATTTTCATGAATCAACACAGGTATCAGCTCGTGCCCATATATTTTATCGTACAGTTTTTTAAGGTTATCATTATGAACAGCCAAACAACCTCGAGTACTAACGGGAACTTCATCAGGGGTTGTCCCGTGAATCCAAATACCACTCCCTGTACGACCCGCCGCAATATCGTGGCGATTCGGGTAATTTAAAACAAAGGAGTACGGCCCATATATTTCGGCTGATGACCCGTACCGTTTATACAACTCTTCATCTGATTTTTTTTGGATAATGAAGTAAATACCTTGAGGAGTGCGAAGATCACCCTCATACATTTTCATACCCGGACGCGACCCCGATGCTACAGGAAATGTTCGCGTATGATTCCAAAACAAACCATCACGCTGGAGAACATGTAATACACGATCGTTCTTATCCGCTACGAGAATATATGAGAAATCTTCACCCATACTTCTAAAGCCAGTGCGTGTAATACCACCCTCTTGAGATGAATCCAGAGACGTGTCTACAGGAGTATCGTCCACCTGCTCCTCCCGGTCGTCATGAGAAGACACCCCGTTCTTCTCCACCCTGTTAGCATCTACCTGTCTCTCACCAACCGTGGAAAATAGGAATAGTGCCACAGAAACAAAAATACCGGAGAGAACAATAAAGGCGCCCAGTGCAAGAAAGACCCGTCGTATCAAAAGAGGACTTTGCTCATAAGCACTGCGAATACGCCATTTATCAATGGTGGTCCGAACATGGTTCTCAAATCTCTTTGCTCGAAGGAGCATTCTACGAATCATACTTTCCATCACCGACGTATCTCTATCCTTTCCACGTATTCACTTTGTACAGCAGTATACTATATTATGTTGTTCAAGTACAAAAAGATTTTACAAAAACAGCAATATCACGGAGAACCGCCTGGGGCATCTCAATCGCAATATTTGCATAGGGGTACGAAAGAGCAGCTCCAAAGGAGACCCGAAATGCTGGTTTGATTGTTGCTATCAAAAAGGCAAGATGGGGTGTCTGAGTCTCAGAGCGAAGGACAACCATATCATAGGACGGTCTATCTTCCAACAAAAAACTACGCACCTGCACAGCCGAAGCAACATCAACAATAGAGAACGCATCAAAAACACGTTCATATTTCTTGTGATCATCAACCTTATCAACAATACCATGCACCACAATTCCGGGACACTCTGTACGCAAAAAACGGACATCGTCGCACAGGGCCTCGTACACGCAGTCATTTTCCCCTTTTACGAGGTATAATACAGTAGAGACGTTTCCCTTCATATCAGTGAAACAGGTTTTTTCCTGACCACGAAAGGTTATATAACAATCCAACCATTGCACGATATATTTTCCGAGTATCCTTCGCAAAAACTGTTTTACTACCACCATGTACATTCTCTGCAATAAAGTTTAAAAAAAAGTGGACAACCCACAACAGGAAATATATAATAATGTCTTCCGAAAGAATGTTAATATAATAAGGTAGGAGAATGAAAAAACACAGGACGCTTTTGACTTTAGAACTACTTGGGTATGCCTGCGCTTACGTCTTTGTCCTTTTTTGGGGAGGTGAAATATTCCCCGAACCCACAGATCTTATGAGCTATCTTTTTCTGGGGCTTTCCAGCGTAACAGTGTTAAGCAGTATTACCCTTTTAATAATGTGGACACGAGCCATGGACTCCATGAGAGCCGTTGGGATAACCTCAGTACTCCTCCTCCTCTTTTATACAAACTCAACCTATACATGGCCTGTAAACCCACATATTGCACTCTTTTTTACACTTTTTCTCATCTATTCTTCGCGAGGAAATGTGAAAGTCTGGCTGTTCTCTCTCTTTTTTACAATCCTGCTTTTTGCCCATCTTCTTGGACAAACACCACCGCTTACTGCAGTAGATACGACAACCCTTGCAGGCTTTTCACTCATATTTTCTTTGGGTTCTTTTTTGTCTTCTTATTTCACTCTCAGAGAACAGCGTATTGAGCACGACATTACTACCAAGGAAGAGGTCTTAAAAAGTAGAAAAACCCTTTCTGATGAAGCAGAAGAGCTTCTCCAACAGCAACAAAGCAGTTCAGAATCAGAAACCCCAGAGTTTGACATTAGTAAAGATGAAAATCTTAAAGACCTTATTTCCAAAGAAATGGACTACGTTGTTTATTTTGTAGAACGGATCTTTCATCCTCACTCAACTATCGCCTTTATCCATGACGGTACAAATTCCGAGAATAAAAAAACCCTCTCCATATACTCTGCAAAATCTAAGGGCATGAACATAGACAGCACCTGCACGATAGTGGAAGGAGAAGGTATTATCGGTGAGGTAGCTAAGACCAAACAACCCTTCATTAGCGGAAATTTAACTCTCTATAGTAAAGATATTGGATATTACAAGGGTAATGAGGCAATTCAGTTTCTTGTGGCGGTCCCCATAATTTCAAGAACAAACCGTTTTCTCGGTGTTCTTGCCATTGACTTTCGTGAAAAAAGCATCTTTCGCGAACATCACAAAGACGCTATTCATCGATTTGCAAAAATAGCGGCAAGTCTTTTAACCAATATTCATCTACGTAAAAAAGAACAGGAAAATGCTGCCCGGTTCCATCTATTCTATGAAACCTCACGAAGTATCTCGAGTACAAATAACAATATAGAAATTTTAAAACATGTCCTTCGGGCAATAAAGAAAACAGGCCCCATTTTCCGTACTGCTGCAGTAGCCTATTTCCCTGAAAGCAACACCTGTCAGATTATTGCCGTTGATTGCGGAAACCGCGAGATAATAAAAGGGTTTAGTTTCCCCGCTTCAAATTCTATTATCGCATCAACCCTGACAAAAAATGCCATAGAATATGTCTCTGACTACTTAGAAATTCGAGAGGCAACACCTGTCTATGCAAAGGGAGAAATGCTTAATAAGCAAATTCGTTCGATCCTTGCAATCCCCTTTAAAAACACAGGAACAAATTACAAGCTTGCCGTTATTGCTGAAAGTACAGAAAAAGGAATATTCAATGAACGGGCCTATCGTGACAATATTAACATCTTGGTCAAGAACGGCAGTACGGCCTACGAAAAAGCGATACTCTATCAGCAAATGCAATTGCAAGCAACAACCGACGGCCTCACGGGATTGGTTAACCACCGAACCTTTCAAGAGCATCTTCATGAGCATATTCTGAGAAGCCACCGCTATGAACGAAAGCTCTCTTTACTCCTTATGGATATTGATCACTTTAAAGATTTCAACGATACCTATGGACACCAAATCGGTGACCTTGTCTTAAAAACTATTTCCAAGTGCCTTAAAAAGAGTGTCCGCTCAAGTGATTTGGTTGCCCGATACGGTGGGGAAGAATTTGTTGTAATACTTCCAGAAACAAATATACCTAATGCGGAAAAGATGGCAGAACGTATTCGTGTGAACATTGAAAAGCAACGAATCTCCGTGGAAGAGAAACAATTAAGTGTCACCGTAAGTATTGGTGCCGCAACCCTGGATGAACACGCATCCTCACAGTCAAAACTCATAGAAGCGGCTGATGCTGCTATGTATCATTCAAAACGGAATGGAAGAAACCAGGTTACCGTGTTCGAGGACGGTATGGAGCCACAGTCATGAGACTTGATACACGATACTCAATTTCTCTCCCCGTAACATATCATGAATATGAAAGCTCAACCCCATTTCAAGGAGCAATCCTTAACATATCCCAGAGCGGATTAGCCCTCTCTTCAGAAACACCACCTCCCGTTGGAACAGAAG
>NZ_ASJR01000018.1 GCF_000474745.1 Chitinivibrio alkaliphilus ACht1
CCTGATAGTATGCCGTCAGAGGATTTGACCCTTACCGCTCAGTGGACGGTAAATCAATATTCCCTTACCCTCACCGCAGAAAACGGGAGAATTATAGCCGATCGCGAAGGACCTGAATATGAACACGGTACAAATGTGACCCTGACCGCAGAGCCGGAAGAGGGGTATGAGTTTGTGGAATGGAAAGTAGATGATGAATATGATACTGTATACCCTCTCACAATTACCATCACAGATGACATGGCAATAGAAGCGTTTTTTTCTAAAAAGACATATTCCCTTACCCTCAATGCAGAAAACGGGACCATCACCGCCGATCCTGATCAGGAAAAGTATGAACACGGTACAGATGTGATCCTGACTGCTGAGGGGTATCAGTTTGTGAAATGGAGTGGCGATACTTCGGGCAGTGACAATCCCCTTACCATTACAGTGAAAAGAGATATGGAGATTACAGCGTTGATATATAAAGAGATTACTCCTGAAATGATATCCATCTCCGGCGGTACATTTATGTATCAGGATAGTATATCAAAAATTGTGGGAGAATTTCAGATATCAAAATATCCCATCACACAGGCTGAATACCTTGATGTTATGGGCGCAAATCCATCTGAATTTACAGGCATAAAAACCGTCCCGTGGAACGAGTTACCTGGTTTGATGCGGTGCTCTATTGCAATGCCCTTTCAAGAAATGATGGCCTGGATACGGTGTATAGCTACAGCAGTATCGTTGGCCCTCCCGGAAGTGGAGTGACAAATCTTAAAGATCTTGAAATAGACCATACTGCAAACGGGTATTATCTCCCAACCAGTGTTCAGTGGGAATATGCCGTGCGTGGTGGAACGACCGACACCTGGTTCTGGGGTAATGACTCCACCGATGCAGATGCCTATGCCTGGTACTGGGATAACAGCGATATCGTGGACGGTCGTACAACCCATCCCGTAGGTCAAAAAAAGTCCAATGAATTTGGGCTCTATGATATGGCGGGGAATGTGTGGGAGTGGTGTGAGGCTGGCTCGAGGCAGAGCCTACGGATCATTCGGGGCGGTAGCTTTGACTTCAGTGTCGGAAACATGAAGTCTTCCTACCTCAACGAGGTCCTCCCAGTTAGTTGCAAAAACCGTTTCGGTTTTCGCGTTGTTAAGGGTGGCCGCCCTGAATCCCAGTGAAAACATTGGTCTTAGGGATTATTTTCCGGGCGAGTAAGGTTTTCGGAGATGGTGGCAGTGTGGGTGGAGTGAGTGAACCTTGATTGGAAGGATTATTTTGATTTCCTGATTACTATATTCAAGGTAATCAAGCGAATCATGGACCAAAACAAGGGAGTCACATGAAACACGAAAAGCTCACATACAACATAATCGGTGCATCCATGAAGGTTCACACGCATTTGGATACCGGTTTTCAGGAAGTTGTCTTTACCCCAACCACGCAGGATCAAAGGTCTCATCGGGGGGCGTAAAGGTATAGGCTGAAAAAAGAGCATCCACGCGCATGCGGTACGATTGTATATCCTGAGATTTCAGAATTTTCTTTATCCCGGACCGTCCATGGGGAAAGCTCCATTGCAGGTATGTCCATATCTCCTTCATTCGTCCCAGTACGGGGCGTGGGCCGTATAGTAGTTCCTCATAGGCCGTGCAGAGATGAGACAAAAAGGCGTGGAGCTGCTCCTGCGCATCGGGGGGCAGACAAGCCCCCGTAATTTGTGCCGGCAGAAAGGGATTTGTCAAAAGCCCTCGACCGATCATTATTCCCACTGGTGGGGGCGTGGCAGCACCTATGTTTTCTGCTTGTTTTGGGGAGAAAATATCACCATTATACACAACGGGAATGGAGGTGTTTTTTGCTAGGTCATGGACGACATCCCGCCGGGCATGGCCCGAATACATCTGTGTCCCCGTGCGTCCGTGAATGATAAGCTCCCGACAGCCGTATTTTTCAAAAAGAGGAAGCAGGTCTTTGGTTTCACCGGGGCTACTCCAGCCGGTTCGTGTTTTTACGGTGTAGGATATATCCTGCTGAGAAAGGAAGTGCAGCACCGGTTCAATTATTTCCGGGTGGGTGATAAGACCGCTTCCCTTTTTCTTTTTGGTCACCGTGGGAAAGGGACAGCCCAGATTCCAGTTCAGCTCTGTGTATCCTTCTCGGCATATCTCCTTGATAAAAACGGGAAATGCTTCGGGGGTGTTTGCAAGAATCTGGGGGGTGAGAGGATAGGCGTCACAATTATTTTCCCGCAAAATATCCGCAAAGACACTCCGTCTTATTTTACGATCTGTTCCCGGTGCTATAAAGGGGGACATTGCCGCATCTATTCCGTGGAAATAGTGCCGGTATATTTTTCGAAAGGTGTGGGTTGTTATACCCCGTAGAGGGGCCATGATACACTTCACAAAATCCTCTTTTTGTATGTAATATACAATGGTGAATGGATGATATAAAAAAAGGAAGCCTGGTATGCTTCCTTTTATGACAACTCCGAAAAATATTTCATTGTCGATGAAGCAGAATCGACTCTTTATCCGTTCCGGTTTTCAACGCTTTTTCAAATGATCTTTCAATGTTAACAGGGCGGGTGAGTTCAGCTTGCTGATCTGCAATATGAAGAGCCGTGACAGTGTTGTCATATCCATCTATGATTACCTTGTTAAAGGTATAGGTCCGTCCTTCCGTACGAGCAACCTTCGACTGCTCAATCCACCCTTCAATTCCCTGATGTTCTATAAAATAGTACCGTCCTTGGCTTTTTCGTACCAAAAGTCGATCGCTCTCATCAACTTGTTCAAGGGATCTTTCATTTCGCTCACGGACACTATTCTCATAGACCCCAGTACGTTGTATGGGACGAACGTAGAACAGTTCTGATGCAGAGGAAACTGTCACAATAATAAGCAGTCCCAAAATAACTTGTATGGAATTTTTCATATTCACACCTTTTTAAATGGATATAGTATTAGTATACACAGATGGATACGGTTTGCTCTGTATATTTTGTAATCAGCCCATGATATGAGTTCCCTCTTCGTGTTTCATGGAGTGTTGAATCTCTTGTAACAAGATGATATGTAGATTACTATACGAATTGTTGCCGTAGCGTTGGAATGAAGACCTTGGGATGGTCAGGAAAAGAGTGGTAGTACCTGCTTTTTTCCGCGGAGGGTAAGAACGGGGTGCGTCGGGTGTTTTTGGAAGTAAGTTGGTTCTATCGGACACGGAGCGGAAATAAGGCAAGCAAAAAAGAAAGCACATCGTGCTTTCTTTTTTGCTAGGATTGGAACCGTGTTTTAGTATCTTTGCCGCAAGACAGACTCTTTGTCAGTACCCTTTTTCAAAGCTTCTTCGAAGGATCTGTCAATGTCAACGGGGCTGGTTAAGTCTGCCCGTTGATCTGCAATATGCAAGGCCGTCGGGTTGTCCATGTACCCCTGCACGGTAATATTATCAAAGGTAAAGGCGCGACCCTCAGTACGGGCGACATTTGATTGCTCAACCCATCCTTCAATTCCTTGATATTCTACAAAGTAGTACCGTCCTTGGGTTTGCCGCACGAGGAGTCGATCGCTTTCATCAACCTGCTCAAGGGCTCTCTCGTTTACTTCACGCACTCTGTTTTCATAAATCCCGGTACTCCGCACGGGGCGTACATAAAAAACTTGCGATGCAGAAAGGGCAGTTGCTACAATGAGCATACCTGCAATGATTTTTATGGAGATACGCATACTCACACTCCTTATTTGAATGGGTATCATCTATAATATAATAGATATTACGGTTTTTGCCATGAATTTATTTCACCGTGTCTATTTCCTGAAGTAATGGATATGAGCAGCATAGGGGAATAGTGCTTTGATATTTTTTTGCTGGAAAAGTTCCATGGATATCTCTTTTGACGTGCACAGAGAAAATACTTCTGGATATAGAGGGCAGCCTTGTTATAGAAACGAGAGCTGTTGAGGATTTTTTTTGGGGATATCCATGGCGAAACTTTTGCGGTGAATCTGTACGGGGCCATACTGTCTCAAGAGCTCCTTATGACGTCGAGTGGGGTATCCCTTATGCGATGCAAATTCATATTGGGGCCATCGAGTATGGTATCCCCGCATAATTCTGTCTCGAATGACCTTGGCAACGATGGATGCTGCTGCAATACAGGCACTCCTGTCATCTCCCTTTACGAGCGGGTGTTGTTGTTCTGCACAGAGATCTGGTATGGGATGGATTCCATCGATAAGTACAATCTTGGGAGTCGGTGTTATTTTTGAAACAGCGCGCGCCATGGCTTGTAAAGATGCTTGCAGAATATTGATACGATCTATTTCAGCGGCACATACCGTTGCTATTCCAAAGGCGGTGGCTCGGGAACAGATTTGCGTGAACAAGACTTCACGTTTTTTTTCACGTAGCTTTTTTGAATCTCTCAGCTCATCTATGGGATCGTTCATATTCAGTTGCACAGCCGCAGCTACCACCGGCCCGGCAAGAGGGCCACGTCCTGCCTCGTCGGTACCAATGGGGGCTCCTCCGTGTTCATATGCGGCATCAAATTCGTATCTATTCATGGCGGTATACCCGTCCATTTTCTACCACAAGTTGCTCTTGAGCTACATCTTCAACGGCCTTCCAATATATGGCATGCTCCTTTGCGAGCACTCGTTGAGCCAAGCTCTGCACTGTATCCGTGTCTTCCACGAAAACAGGTTCTTGTCGTATTATGGGGCCTTCGTCGTAGTCGGAGGTGACAAAATGTATGGTGATGCCTGTAATCTTTACCCCGCGGGAAATAACCGCTTCATGAATTCTGCCTCCGTACATACCTTTGCCCCCAAATGAGGGCAGGAGCGAAGGATGTATGTTAAGGATACGCTGGGGATATGCTGCTATTACAGGCTCAGGAATGCGTTTCATGTAGCCGGCAAGGACAATGCACTCTATGCCGGTGTTTTCTAATTCCCGTAGTAAAGCGTGGGCGTAGGCTTCGGGGGTTGAATAATGGGATGGTGCTATGTGCAAGGTGGGAATCGCCTGATTTCGGGCAATCTCCATGGCACCGCATTGGCTGTTGTTTGACACAAGGAGTCTGGGAGTATAGGTGAGGTCTCTCCGCAGTTTTTCGGTTATGAGTGCGGCGAAATTAGATCCACCGCCAGAGGCAAACACAGCAATATTCATGAGGAAGCACCTTTCACGTCGGTTATTTTTTGTACAGTCCCTTTGCTATCCATCTGGTAGGCATAGCCACTCCAGCGAATGGTGTTAGAGGTACAGCTGTATAAGAGTGCCCACGTTACAGAAAAAAATGAGATTGGAGCGGTGGCAATAAAAAACCACGGGGAGCCTGATTTTCCGAGCGTAAAGAAGGGGAGTGCCACGATCATGGGGCCACCTGTAAGAAGCAGGGCAACTATGCCGGCCCAGCCATGGAATAGGTGGGGAGCAATAAGGAGGGTAGATACAGAGAGAATGATGCTCGCCTGATGGATCACTGCCATGGCAATAGCGCCGTACCAATCTCGTCGTTGATAGAATTTAAGATATTGCACTTGACGGATATACCAGGAAATACTTTTGGTATATGATCGTATTGTCTTGTCAGTTTCCGTCAGACAGGAGTAGGCAAGCACGCTTTTGCGCTTATGGCGACGTATGTGTTGGGACAAACTGAGATCATCAACACCGGTATGTGACCAAAGATCGTCTACTCCAAGCTCGTCGTAGTCCTGGCGGGAGATAGCTGTTGATCCTCCCCAGAGTCCTCCATTCCATAGGCGGGAGCTGAGAGAAAAGGCAATGAAAATACAGTAGTTCTGAAATGCATGGGCGCTGCTTCCCAAGGTGTTGGTCCGTGAGTACAGCCATCGAAATCCTGTAACAGCAGTTACGTCAGTAGTTGAGAGCGGGGCAATCATCGATTCTAACCAATGGGGAGATGGTTGGATATCAGCGTCAGCAAAGAGAAGTATATCCACGTCTTTTGCATGGGCAACACCTGCGCGGAGGTTATGATTCTTCTGACAGGATGTTTTTGTTCTTCCTGCCACAATCAAAGTTCCCTTTTGCGTGGTTGCACAGACCGTTCTTATTACTTCTGCTGCAGGATCATGGGCATCTTCTACTACAAAAAGAAGGGTGTAGTTAGGGTGGGAAAGATGGCAAAAGGCAGAGAGGTTTCTTTCTAAATCTTCGCTGAATCCTTTGCAGGGAATAATGACCGCACACGATGGGAGCGGGGTTTGTACAGGTGGGGCTGTGTAGTTTTTTTGAAATAGACGAGTAGAGAGAGCTGCCAGAAGCAGCAGTATATATATAAGGAAGAGAAGCAGGGCTGATATGGTGTAGATCATTCAATACCTTTCATGGGAGAGAGGGTAAAAATAAATTCAGCAGTTTTCTACAGGGTGTGAGAAAAAAATAAAAAACACTTTGTTCTTGCTATTTCATCCTATCCCTTTCTATATTGAAACTACGAGAAACTTTCAAGGATTTTTTTGGAGGAAGTTGTATGAACAAAACTCAGTTTATTGATGCCGTTGCAGATGATTGCGGTATTGCAAAGCGTGACGTTGAGAAGGTGATAAAATCATTCATGGATACGATCCAGGATACCCTTGCTAAAGATTCCAGCGAATCAATTCAGTTTATTGGTTTCGGAAGCTTTACTGTGGCAGAGCGAAAAGCACGCAAAGGGTTTAATCCTCAAACAAAAGAGGAAATTGAAATTCCTGCTTCAAAAACGGTTAAATTCAAACCGGGTGCGGCGCTCAAAGATGCTGTAAACAGCTAAGCCTTGCACTCCTAACTTTTGAGAGCGGCTTACCTTATGAAAAGGTAAGCTGTTTTTGTTATGATAGATTACGAATCATGTAAGCCAGACCTACCCCGTCTTCCCGGAGCGTATCTTTTTACACAAGGGGAGACAATTCTCTACATTGGTAAAGCCAATAGTATCGCTCAACGGGTGGCGTCATATTTTTCTGGTCGGCAGGAGCGACGGCATATTCCGGTGATGCTGCGTCGGGCAGATTCCATACGTTGGATTGTTACGGAAAACGAAACGGAGGCCTTGGTTCTTGAAGCGAACCTGGTAAAAAAACATTGTCCTCCCTATAATATTGAACTCAAAGATGATAAGCATTTTCCCTATATTAAAATAACCACGTATGAGCCCTTTCCCCGTATTTGTATTGTGCGATCTGTTACCAAAGATGGTGCAGTCTATTTTGGTCCCTTTACAGAGGTAACAAAATTACGACGTATTGTTTCATTGTTGCGTAAGAGCCTTCGTATCCGCACATGCAGGAGGACCATTTCGTATCATGATAATCAGCGCCCATGTCTGAATTATAGCATGGGCATATGTAGTGGGCCGTGTAACTCACATATTTCCCATGAAGAATATGCCAAGAGCATTGATCTGGTGCAGAGTTTTTTCTCTGGACGGCGGCGCGAAGTTATTGCCCGGTTAACGTCTCAGATGAAGGAGTGTTCGGAACGGCGGGACTATGAGAAAGCAGCGCTCTTACGTGATCGTCTGCAAGATATTCGGTCTCTCACACTTCGACAAGGGGTTGATTTAAAAAATCCCTCCCTCCATTGTGATGTCTTTGCCTCTTATGTTGGGGCCACCCATTCTGCTTTGACGGTGATGATGATCCGTGAAGGGGTGATTATTAACCAAAATAATCATATCTATGGGCGTGACCGATGGGACGGGGCTGATCTTGCCATGATTGTGTTAGATTATTATCAACGAAGTATGAGTCGTATTCCCGACGAAGTGCTTCTTGCTCCTGAATTTGAGCAAGATCTCCATGCCCTATCCCAGTGGGTAGAGACATATCAGGGCGGAGTGACGGTAAAACTTCCGCGACGGGGAGAGAAGTATCGCTTGGTACAGCGCTGTGCCAAGGCGGCTCGATTATATTTAAGCCAAAAGTATCTGAATGAGTATCCCGCCATTCACGAGGAGCTTGCCCATGTATGTCAACTTCCACGTACCCCTAAACGCATTGAAGCCTTCGATATTTCGAATTTAGGGAGCAGTTTTGCCGTGGCGGGTATGGTTCATTTTTTCAATGGAGAACCTGATAAACAGTATTATCGGCGGTATAAAATTAAGAGTATCTCCGGTCAAAATGATTTTGCCATGATGATGGAAGTGGTACATCGGCGCATGGCACGGCTGGCCAAGGCTCCCGCCGATGAGGTTCGACCTGATCTCTTCTTGATTGATGGAGGAAAGGGACAGTTACACTCTGCCATGGAGGCCCTTCGTGATGTTCCCGATCCCCCGATGATCATCTCTCTTGCAAAGAAAGAGGAGATTATTCATTCCCCCTATGCAGACAAGCCCATTGCCCTTTCCGACGGACATCCCGTACGACGTCTTGTTGAACGTATTCGTGATGAGGTGCATCGTTTTGCCATCACCTATCACCGTAAGTTGCGTGGTCGCAATGTGGGGCGGTCTTTGTTGGAAGAAGTGCGTGGTATTGGCCCCCAAAAGGCGCGTCTTTTATTGCGACAGTATCAATCCGTACAGCGTATCGCTGCCTGTTCCCCGGAAGAGTTGGCACAACAGCCGGGAATTACAGAAGCAAATGCCCGAGATATTCTTCAGGAGTTACGGGAATTTTTGTAAACCCCTGCAGGCACACCTCGTTTTCGCGCCCAGCGACGGATCTTCCAGGCGACGAAGGGAGATCCCATACGCATGGCTCCGCGTATGGTCTGGCGTATAGCCCACGGGGATGCATGACTGTAGAGATCCCAAATGACAGGGAGCCATCGTAAGTTATGCAGCCAGCATTTCTCAAGCAGCTCATAGTGGGATGGGGTGAGCTTATCCAGGGTCAGCGAGGTTGTTCCGGCAAGCTTCGATGTTTCCATTGAGGTGAATAAGAGAGGGACAATAATACTTCCATAGGGGGCTATTTTTTCAATAAGGTCAATGGTTGCCCGGATATCCTCTTCTTCTTCTCCGGGAAGACCGAGGATAAGAGTTGCGCTGGCAAATATAGAATGTTCATGAAGGATTTTCATTCCCTGCACAACAACCTCCGGCCACTCCTTGGGTGCATAGGGATAGACCTTCCCTTTCATATGTGTGCCGATAAGGCGGGGGCTTCCTGTTTCTATGCCAACTTGAAAATATCCCCCTGGGTGCTCTCGGGTACCCCACTTGAGGGCTTTCTGTATACCCGTAATAGTCTCTGGAGATTGTACCACTGACGAAAGAGAGGCGTGGCTCGCCCCACTCCAGGAGACCCCGGGAACCTTCATAATATTTTCAAAGAGGGAGACCACGGCAGGGCCATTTACCTTCAAGCCATCAGAGTTGTAGAGGAGTATATCCTCTCCGTGAAGCAGAACACCCGTATTCTCGCGAAGATTTACCTGGGTTTCTCGAAGGATTGACTCCATGGGGCGGGAGCGGACTCGCCGCACCGTGGGTACACAAAAATCACAACTGCGAGCGCACCCGCGGGTTACTTCAACTAACCCGGTGATTGCAGGATGTACAATATCTGGAATATCTTCATTCGGAACATATTCTCCTGCAACTACAGGCGGGGGTGACTGCGATGGTACGGAACGCAGGGATGCGACAAGATTCACCACGGAGTGTTCTCCTTCTCCCGTAATTACCGTATCAATACCCAGACGCTTTTGTTCTTCTGGGTAGACAGAGAACTGCCACGCCCCAGGACCTCCAAGGATAACTTTCGGCCTCTGTTTTTGTATACTCTTGGCGGTAAGAAGATGACGCAGTTTTTGTGCCATTCGTCCCTCTCCGCCCCAGAGTTCCGTAAAGGTGCTTGTGGCAGGTCCCATCCCTAAGGGATCATTGGAACTTACCAGAAGAACCTCTGTTTCCTTAGAAACAACCCTATTAATATGGGCCGGGTGAGCAACAATAATTTCCTCAGCGGGTATACCGGCTCGAATAAGGGCTGCTTCAATTTTACGGATGCCGTAGGGGGCACAAACGAGCCGTCCCTTTCTGTGTCGTGCTGAAGGACAAAAGAGGGGGTAGTAGAGTAGGTCAGGCAGCACCCCCGTTGGTAGACAGGCACTGAAGCCCAAAAAAAGAAGACCGTGGTATTCGCTTGCCATGGTTCTGTCACAGGTGATAACAATCGGATATCCCATAGGAAATGCCCTCCCGTTTTTATAGAAAGATATACTATGAAAGGGGGGGCTGCTGAGTTATGTCATGATTCAGCCATTTTTCCAGTATTTTTTCTATGCGGGAGATTGTTACCGGCTTGGGAAGGTAGTCATTCATCCCCAGGGAGTAGTACCGTGCCTCATCTCCCGAAAGAATATTAGCTGTTAAGGCAATAATAATAATATTCCTGTTTTGGGAGATTTCTGGAGAGTGACGGATCTTTTTCGTAAGCTCTATGCCGTCAATTCTCGGCATTTGAATATCGGCAAAAAGGATATGGTAATACTTTTCCTGTAGGTATTCAAGGGCTTCTTGTCCGTCCTTAGCGATGGTAATGGAGATACCGAGACTTTGAAAAATTTTGTCTATTACAATACTGTTTACGGGGTTGTCTTCTGCAACGAGTATAGACAGGTGGGAAAAGGGTGATTTCTTTTTCTCCGTGCGTGCCTTTTTTTGCGGAGCATACGGGAGATTCTCATCTATATGTTGCGACAGAGCATCTAGGAGACGCCGTCTGCTTACGGGAAAGGGGATGAACTCCCGTGCAGAGTATTTCTCTGAATCATAGGTGATAATACTACTCATGGGGCCAATTGCAAGGGGAATAAATTGTCTTTCTTCTTGTAACGATTCTATTTCCTCTTGTTGGGTTTCTACGGATGTTGGGGTATACAACAGCACGTGCGGTCTTGTTGTATGAGAAACCTGTATATAAATATCTTCGAAAGAGTGAAGGTTTCTACAAATAATTCCTGCATTTCGCAGGATGTACGATACTTCCCGTTTCTGCGCGTATGAGTCTATGGAGAGAAGCGCAATGGGCGTGCGCGAACCAAAGTCTCTTTTGGGCGGTGGTGCGACGGCTTTTACCGGAAGGGTGACACGGAATCGTGTTCCCTTTCCTTTACGGCTTCGCAGAGAAATCTCTCCATGAAGCAAGGAAATAATTCGTTTGGTAATGGCCAGCCCCAGGCCAGTACCACCGTATAGTCGTGTGGTTGACGTGTCTTCTTGAGTAAAGGCTGTGAAAATACGCTCTTTCTGTTGTGGGCTAATACCAATACCCGTATCACCTACAATAAAGACAAGGTTCTTTTCCTGTGGATACACGGAAAGCCATATTTTGCCCGAATGGGTGAATTTTAGAGCATTTCCCAAGAGGTTTATGAGGATCTGTTTGAGTTTTGTTGAATCTGTTTCTATGTACTCCGGAACCGCACGGTGAAGGTGGTATCCCATGGTAATACCTTTTTCTTCAGCACGTAAGGTAAAGAGATGTATGATTGAATCAAGAAGGGTGTCAAGGCAGACGCGCTGTATTTCTACTGTTGCTTTATCTGCTTCTATTTTTGTAAAATTGAGAATATTGTTGACAAGATCAAGGAGGGTCTGCCCGCTCTGTTTAATAATCGATATATACTCACCTTGACTTGGCTTGGTAGAACTCTGGCGAAGGAGAAAATCTGCAATACCAATGATGCCGTTTAAGGGGGTTCTAATATCGTGGGTCATATTTGCAAGGAATATGGACTTTGCTCGGTTTGCCTGCTCTGCTTCATCCTTGGCTTGACGGTAGGCACGGGTTTTTTGCTGTACCTCAAAGTCAAGATTTTGATTCATACGGTAAAAGCGATTTTTTAAGATGATGTGGTCATAGGTATATTTGTTGGTAATAGCAAGGATAATAAAGAGATATGATACTTCGAGAAGATATACTCCCGGAATAATATGGGCTGCCACCAGCAGATCGTTGACTGCAATTAAGCAAAAGAGGTAGAAGCTGCTGATAATGATTCGCTCATGAATGGTACGGTTGTGTTTAAAAAGTTGTTGAAGTTTCACTAAGGAGAGCAGAATTGTCAATAGAACGAACACATAAAAGAGGGTAACCGGGAGGGTGCTACTGTATTCAATAAAGGAGGTACCGAAGAACGAGTGCTCCACGGCGGTACGAATATCAAACAGCATGGTCTCTGTACCGGTTGCTACATAGCGGATGGCATCGTATGAAATATAGAGCAAAAATAGAAAATAGATGAGGGAGAATCGTTTTAAAATCTCCTGTCTATCCGAGGGAAGCCAGTTGCGAATGTACTGCACCAAAAAAATAGCAATAAGAGATATGCCGATATGGTTGAGGTGCATAAAGAAAATGGAGTGCTCCTCTGTTTGTCCCAGGTGGTAGAGGCCGGCACAGGATAATTGATAGAAAGAGACAGACAGGGACAGAAGAGAAATTGCTAAGCTATGTTTGTCTTTTACATCATAAAAGTAGAACAGAAGATGATATATGGCTACAAAGGCTGTGATTCCCGCAAGGATAAGTATGAGAAGAGTATATGGGGAAATTGAAATCATAGAAAAACCGTTTTTTTATTTCTATTGTACGATATCTTTTCGTAATTGGCAAGAACTATTTGAGATACACCGGGCTGGTAGCAGCCATGGTTTCAGCTCCTGCGGCACCTTTTTCGGTGTAAAGTTCTACCCGTATATAGAAGGAATCTTCCAGGAGCGCCGGGGGAATGAGGTGGGTTGCCGTATAAGTCTGTTTGTGGAGGGGGATACGGTGAGAAATTTCTTTGCGGGTTGTTTTATCTCCGCAAAACAGTCGAAGAGATTGGAGCGGACCAAACTCTTGAGAACTTTCTGCCACGATGGAGAGAGAAGACGGTGTGACAGGGGTTTTGCTGATACAGGGAATACCAGTACGGTGGATGGCAAGGTACGGCCCAGTGGTGACAAAGGTCTTTCCTGCACGAATTGCTGCACACATGTTTTGTGGATTATGCTCATATATGCCGGTTCGTGCAGATCCAAAATAGCGTGAATGATCTTCACCAACCCACAAAAAGGGCACACGAAGCATGCGGTACCGATTAAAATCACCGTGGGCGTCATTGCCTGCGATGACGGGGAGTTTTTTACCTTTCAGTAAGAGTCGGATCCAGAGTTTTCGTGCTCGCACCCATGATATGTCGGGGGGGCCATTGAGAAGTTGATAGGCATGAATATGCGGGGAGGAAAAGTCCTTCATTGTCCATGTCCCTCGGCGAAGAAACAGACGTTGCATATAGGGAACCGGTGCTCCGGGGTGTGCTGCATACAGCACGGCCGCATTGCCGTACTTCTTGAGTATTTGGGAAAGCGTAGGCTCTGCTTTTGCAGAATACCCCTTGCGTGCTCCATCACCACTTCCGGGAATAAAGGGTGTTGTACCAAGCACACCCAGATGCACTACGCCGCCCCGTTTTTTACGGGCAGAGACTTCTTCCGAAATAAAGAGCTTTCTGTATATTTTGCGTTGTTGTTGTTGATCCTTCCAATTGGACAGGGATGAATCCCGTAGGAGATAATTATCACGGTGACAAGCCAGGTCATAGGAGTGATCTACCACGGCGGCGGTAGAAAGCCCCGAAAGCTCGACGGCTCGATTGATACACCAGAGGGGAGCACCAAATTCAACGTGGCTACGTGAATGGACGGAGTGGCAGTGCAGGTCTGCGTACAGTGCCGGGCCGGGATAGGGTGCTTCTGCACCGTATGCCAGAAGGGGGGCTTTCCCCGTAGTACGGAAATTATCAACACTACAGGAGGCGTTTTTCCCCGTATTTGTATAGTGCAGGGTGGGGTATATCCGTAGGGTTTCTCCCCGGGGAGCTTCTGTATACAGGGTGAAGCGATACAGGGCTGTTTTTTCACTGCATAGATGGGGTATTTCATAGGAGGAGACGGGGGAAAACCGAATCTCTTCTTCATGGTTTTTTCTGCATATATGAACCGTAACTTCTCTGAGGGTAATCGGGAAACGGTCTGTATCGTTAATAATTAAAAAAAGTTCAACCGGTTTGTTTGGGGCAATACGTCGAGGCATATCAAAGAGTATTTCCGGCTCCCGTCGAAATAGAAGGGAGGGGCTCACACCTTTAAACCGGAAATGTATCTCTGGATAGAGTAGTAAAAACTGCATAATCGTGCTTTTTTTTAATGAGTCCACTGAGGGAAATATATTTTCCATAAAATACGTAATACTGAGGTGTTCTATGTTGAAAACAAGCGATTTTGACTATATCCTTCCCTCAACGCTTATTGCTACGCGGCCCTTGGAGGATCGTGCCTCGGCGCGTATGATGGTGTTGCCTCGAAGGAACAAGGAACAGATACATGCAACCTTTGCAGATCTTCCTCGATTTTTGCGTAAGGGGGATCGCCTTGTGTTTAACGATACCCGTGTTATTCCCGGTCGTGTTTTTGCTCATCGAAGCACCGGTGCTTCTGTGGAGATACTCTTTACAGAGCCCTGCGACAGCCATACCTGGAAAGCCCTTGTGCGGCCGGGCCGAAAGATGCGTGTAGGCGATGAGGTTTTGCTCGGTAATGCTCAGATTACTGTGCAGGAAATTCTGCCCGATGGGCTTCGTGTATTGAGAGCAACTCAGCCGATTAAGGAGCTAATGGATGTCCATGGAGAGATGCCTATTCCTCCCTACATGGAGCGTCATGCCGATGAAAAGGATAAACAGACCTATCAAACCGTATATGCAAAAAATGCGGGAGCTGTGGCCGCTCCCACGGCGGGACTCCATTTTACTACAGAGCTTCTTCAAGAACTCACCGATGCAGGCGTTGACAGTACTTATATCACGTTGCACGTGGGGGTGGGCACCTTTCGTCCCGTGAGTGAAGAAAACCCTCTCGATCATCCCATGCATTCAGAGTATTTCCATATTTCTCCCGAAGCAGTTGAGGAGATTGAGGAAACACGGCGTGCAGGGGGGCGTATTATTGCCGTGGGAACCACCGTTGTTCGTGCCTTGGAAGCAGCCTCACAGGGAGGGAGCTTAGAGAGCGGGGAGCGCTCCACCAACTTAATGATTATGCCCGGATATACCTATCAAATCGTGGATGGGTTGATTACCAACTTTCATTTACCCCGTTCTACCCTCCTCATGTTGGTATCTGCGTTTTATTCCCGGGAGGCTCTTCTTTCTGCCTATGAAGAAGCAATCCGCCATTCCTACCGATTTTATAGTTATGGTGATGGGATGTTGCTAATTTAACAATCCATATTGACAATCTCTTTGGGAAAAGGTATGTTACGAGGGATCTACTTTTTCTATATTCTATTTCGAGTTCGGGGTTTCCGGGCTCGTTGTTTTTATATTGGATATTCTCTGGAGGATATATGATTACGGGACAGCTGCATAAAACAGTTGGCAGTGTACGTTGGCAGGATTATCGCTGTAATGATACAGGGGTTGTAGTATATTATGAAAGTGACAAAGACTCAGAACTTCCCATACGAAAAGTATCGGTAAAAAATCCTACCGATGCTGTGTTTGATCCCAATTACGAAACACGAACGTACGGATTTTACGGGTGCGACAGCTCTTCACTGAGAAATAGCTTTGTAAAACAGCGCATGGGATATGTATTTTTTATGACCCGCTATAAGGGTACAATTCAGAAACTGAGTAATAAGCTCATGATTACCGGGTATTATAAAATTGGACAAAATTATGAGGTCCAGAATTTACATTTACGCTGTTTGGAAAAATACACCTGCTTTAATGGAAAACAGTGCCAGGCCCTGCTAGCAAAAGAGGCGGTTTTCCTTTCTCCTGAAGAGGCGTATCAGCTAACAGCTGCGTCTTTAAAGTCCTTGGGGTATGAAAAGAAGGTTACCCGTATGACCAAAATAGAACTGTCTCAAGAGCAAGTAAAAAAGGTGCTGAAAAAATTTGAAGGGAAGCATAATTGTATTACCGAATATAGTGATACTACGCAGGAGCTTCTCCAGGAAGTGTATTAACCTTTTCTTTTCCAAGACAATAGGGGGGGCGTGCATACGCCCCCCCTCTGTTATGGGGTTATCTCTGGTGGGAGTTCTGGGCGTCCTTGCGGCACCGATCTGCCAAAGCTGTCAGCCGTTGGAGGGGGAGTTTAATCTCTTCCTGTTTCCGTGTTTTTAGACCGCAATCAGGGTTTATCCAAATTTGTTCTACGGGAATATTCTCCTCTATGGCCGTAAGATTTTTCTCGAGAGCTTCTGCTTCTGGGGCTTCCTTGGAGTGGATATCCCACAAGCCGATACCAACTTCCCGTGTATAACCATAGGCGCGGAAGGCGTCAAGGATTTGAAAACCTGCACGAGTGGCTTCAACACTGATAACATCAGCATCGAGCGCATCTATCCACGGCATAATACCCACAAAGTCAGAGTAACACATATGCGTATGGATCTGAATCGTATCGGATACATCTGTTGCTCGTCGAAAGGCTTCCGTTGCCCAGAGATAATAAGCCTCTTCCTTTTCTTTGCGAAGCGGGGCTCCTTCTTTAAAGGCTGGTTCATCCACTTGGACAATTTGTATCCCCGCCTTTTTATAATCCTCAATCTCATCCTTAAGGGCTTGTCCAATCTCCATGGCTGCCGTTGCAGAGGAAATATGGGGAGACACAAAACTCCATGCAAGGATTGTTGCCGGTCCGGTGAGCATTCCCTTTACGGGTTTTTCCGTACAGCCTTGAGCATAGGATACTTCCGCAACGGTCATGGGGGCGTTGTTTTTCCGCTGTATTTTTCCCGCAATAAGGGGAGGGCGGTATCCGCGACTCCCGTAGGAAATAATCCATCCCTGTTTTGTTTGGAGAATACCCTCCATGTTTTCTGCAAAAAACTCAACCATGTCACTTCGTTCAAACTCTCCGTGAACCAGCACATCAAGCCCGATCTCTTCTTGAAACTGAATTGTATTCTCAATTTTTTGTGCAATAAAGTTCTTGTATTCTGCAGGGGAGAGTGTTCCCTTTCTGTACTGAGCTCGCATGCGACGTACTTCCCTGTCTTGGGGAAAACTGCCAATCGTCGTTGTGGGAAAGAGGGGGAGTTGTACCTGCTTCTTCTTTCGTTCGGTATATGGAGATCGGTTGCGTGGAGAAGAATGGAGTTCTTCCACGGTGTTCAGGGAGGTGTTTTTATGCTGGCCGGCGGATGTTTCAGCCTTGTTCCACAGTGTGGAAAGCTCGTCCATTTTTTCGCAGGCAAAGGCACACTCCTGAAGGATCACCGGATTGTCTTCACCACTCAGGGAGTAGGGCAGATGGAACAGGGGGGCCGCATTAGACAGAAGTATGGTTCCCGTATAGGAAGCGCGAATTCTCTGCATAAGCGAACCCTCTCTGTGAGTGTCGCTTTTCCAGACATGTAGTGAATCGCTCACACCTGCAATAAGGGTTGTTTCCTCTGGTATCTTTGAAAGGTGGGCCACGGCTTCATGCCCCCGAATAAAATCAATCCCTAAGGCCTTAAAGGGAAAGGTGTATACAATCTTGTTTGGGCGTTCATAATAGGTAATAAGGTGTAGCCGAGACAGAAAGGGAGTGAGCCGGGTATAGATACGGGAAAAGGCAACTTCCTCCTTCGGTGACATGTCGGTGCATAGCCCCGGTTCTTCTATATGAAAGGTTGCGTGGGGATAGGCCGTAAATATTTCTGCATAGGCATCTGCCACGGCTTCTGCATATGTTTCTATGGAGGCCTCTGTTTCACACAGAGAGAGAAAGGTATATGGCCCGGGCAGTGAGATAAGTGGCGAATCTTCAGCCTTAAAAAAGCGAATCTTATCCCAGGAAAAGGCAAATTCAGCCTTTTTCAGAGTGGGCTGCAGATAATGATAGTTTGTATTAAAATATTTTTTGAGGGGAAGTGCGTTCTTTCCGCGGCAGTGTTCGTAATAGGAGCGACAATCTTGAAAAGAGTATACTCCCAGCATGTAGGCCATGTCAAGGATCGGGTCAAAGAGTGTCATCTCGCCGCGGGGGAAGTGATCTACTCGAGCATATTGTTTGCATCGGTCTGCATCAATATCGAGTAGCTGAGAATAAAATTCCTCTGCTGTAATGGTGTCGTTCCAAAACGACTCCAGGGTGGTTTTGTATTCGCGATGTTTTCCAATACGGGGAAATCCATAAGCGTAGGTTTGCATACTACCTCCAAGAAGTTAAAAGGTATTTGCAAAATAGATGGACCTAAGTAGGTATCCTATGACGGAACGGGTGAAAAAAACGACCTCTGGGAGAGTTAGTATATTCCGCGGTTGTTAAGAAACTCTTTATACGCCATATCGGAAGACCGAATATGGTGATTCCACCACAATGTGAGGTAGGTACGAACTTCATTGGGGACACTTCCCTTGTGTACCATGGTTTTCATGCAAAACTGTACCGTCTTATGAATAAACTTTCGGTGCTCTTCTTTCTGCTCCTCAATTCCTGGGTAATTATTCTCCGCAAGTAGTCGTTCTTCATAGGAGAAATGTTCTTCCGCATAGCGTGTCATGGTATCTAAGGTATCAGAAATCTCCTCTGAACTTACGTCTACTGAGGAAGTAAGAAGGGTGTTAATTACGTTGATAATGCGTTGATGTTGTTGGTCCAGCACAGCTACCCCTACACTGTAAGTGCTATTCCACTCGATGGGATTCATGTAAACTCCTTTTTGGATAAAATACGTTCAAGAGTGGCGATGATGAAATTATTTCATAAAAAAGAAAGTCGACAAATTTCATGGTTGAAGTTCTACAGGTCTGGGGGCATTCTTGGGACTTCATGATAGAGGTGGCGGTGCCATGCAAGCTGTTTTTTTGGAGAGGGAAGAACCGTTTCCCCCTGGATACCAAAAGAAAGGGAGTGGTCTCCCCTGTGTGAGATATACCATGCACAGGAGAATAACTAAGCTCCATAGTAAAAGAGATCTATTCTCAGCATTCTTTTCGTTTTTTCCTCTGAAAAACATATATTCCTAGGGGCATAGCCCTTTTGTATTATTCACTATAAGGAGTGTTTATGGCTAGTTTGAAAGGTACACAAACAGAGAAGAATCTCTTGACCGCCTTTGCAGGCGAATCTCAGGCACGTAACCGATACACCTATTTTGCCAGTCAAGCAAAAAAAGAGGGGTATGTTCAAATTGCCGATATCTTCTCTGAGACAGCGGATCAAGAAAAAGAGCATGCAAAGCGCTTTTTTAAATTCCTTGAAGGGGGAGAGCTGGAAGTGCAGGCCTCTTTTCCTGCTGGCGTTGTTGGTACCACCCTTGAAAATTTGAAAGCTGCTGCAGCGGGAGAAAATGAAGAGTGGACTCATATGTACCCAGAGTTTGCCCGTGTTGCACGGGAAGAAGGGTTTACGGGAGTTGCTGCGGTATTTGATGCAGTTGTTGTGGCTGAGCGGCAGCATGAGAAGCGTTACCTTGATCTTGCCAAAAATATCGAGGAAGGAACCGTTTTTAAAAAGGGCGAAACAGTCATATGGCGCTGTCGCAACTGCGGATACCTCCATGAAGGTACGGACGCAGTAAAGGTATGTCCTGCCTGTGCGCATCCACAAGCTCATTTTGAATTACTTGGTGAAAATTATTAAACCATACAACGAGGAGAGATGTGTATGAGTAAGTATGAATGTACAGTATGCGGGTATATCTATGACCCCGCCGTGGGAGATCCCGACAGTGGTATTGAGCCGGGAACACCCTTTTCCGATATCCCTGATGATTGGGTATGCCCCGAGTGTGGTGTCGGTAAAGAAGATTTCGAAGAAGTTGCATAAGATATGGGGGGAGTAAGTACTCCCCCTTTTTTGTTCTGAAAACGACTACAAAGAACATTACAGTAGCACATTTATGGCACAGTCACGGTTCTGTTTTTCCTGTGAGTATTCACTTCACCGCTAGTTTTCGCATAGCCCTCTTTTTTTACAGGGGCGTTTTTTTCCGTTTCTCCATGGGTGTCTCTTCAAGAGTACGTAGTATATCGAGATAGTTTTCATACCTGATGGGAGCAATACCACCTTCTTCCAGGGCTTTCTTTACCGCGCAGTGCGGTTCATCCCGATGAAGACAGTTGCGAAATCGGCAGTGTTGAGATGCTTGAAATATCTCTGGAAAATGTCGTCCCACTTCTGCTGGGGGAATCCATGGTACTTGTGTATAGGAAAAACCTGGGGTATCAACCACAAAGCTTTCCGGGGTGAGTGCAAGAAGAGTGGTATGGGTTGTTGTGTTCTTACCACGTTGAATCCCCGTGGAGAGGGGACGTGTCTTAAAATGATGGTCCGGAAAAAGAAGCTGCATGAGGGTTGATTTTCCGACTCCTGAGGGGCCTGCAAAGGCTGTTGTCTTGTTTTTACAGAGATCATATAGTAGGTCTTGCGGCGACTCTCTTGCGCTGAGGGAGTATGTCTCATAGCCAATGCGTCTATGATACGCCATAAACCCATCCAGGTCTTCTCGCTCCTCTGTCGAAAGAAGATCGTTCTTGTTAAACAGGAGTACCACCGAGAGCGAGAGGGTCGAGGCGGTAAAGAGAAACTTATCTATGAACCAGGGTTCAAAGGCCGGTTCTTTATAGGAGGTGACCAAAAAGATTTGGTCGATATTTGCCACATTTGGTTTTTGTAACTTTGTTTTTCGCGGGAGAAGCTTTTTTATTACGCCTTCATGTTTATGGGAGTTTTCGAATATCTCAATGGTTACAAAGTCTCCAACCGAGAGACGGGAGAGGCTCTTTCGCAGGCGCCCCTTTAACACAGAAGGATAGGTTTTCCCATCCTTCGTGTGTACCAGGTAATAATTCTTTCGTTCTTCTATAATTCTTCCGGTCTGCTCCATCTTATTCCCCGGCTGCATCGAGGGCAGCTTGGTGTGCTTTTTGAGCTCCTTCACGACTGTAGGAAAACCCAATAACAGGGTTTAACGGTGGTTGTGGAACTAAGCGGTTATCGCTTTCATCCATTTTGAAGGTTCGTGCCTGCATGCCCTGTGGTTGGACAATATTGTCATCCGATTCGATGCGGAGAAATACTTCGTGCTGTGTACCATCCTGTAGTACAACCTGTGTTCCCCCCATGTATAGATACTTAATATCTTCAAGTTCTATACGGTGATACTCCCCATGCTCATCTTCATACACAAAGTGTGGGCGTACCCGCATATCTCCGCGGTCGCCATAGCCGGGGCCGTCGATATATCCGCTTGAAACAAGGGCGATACTCGATTCTCCTGAAACAGGTACGTGTCCCTCCCCGGGAAACTCTCGTTCTACGGTATAGGTATATCTTCCAAAGCCAAGACTCCAGAAATCAGCGGGAGTAATGGTGCCATCGGGGGAGACAAAATAGGCACTTTCTTTTAAGAGCGATCGTCGGCGAAACTCGCTGGTTCGAGCAAAACCACTGCTCAGACACATTACAACAAGTACACTACTCAGAATAAGCTGTTTCATTACACATCCTTTAGAAAAAAATTGTTTGTAGTAATATAATACAAAAAAACCGGTTTTACCTGTTTTCCCCGTAAGAAAATCTCTGCTACATTATTGTGAGAAGGGGTAGCCATGGCGGCCATACTCTTTTTGGTGGATAGCCAGGTATATTCCGCAGTACATTCCCTCAAGAGCAGGAGGAGCGGCGGGAGGCATGGTAAGATAGTTTTCCATGGCTGCTTCAAGGCGAGACTGTTCTGCACAAGTAAGAGGTGCCTGTAGCTGTTTCAAGATAACCCGTGTATTCTGGGGGGCATACCAAATGGTATGGACAGCACTGTCCTGAGGGATGATGATGAGGTGCGGGGTTGTTGTTTCTGACGGGTGGTCTGGCCGGCGAGAAAAGAGTTCTGGGAGAGCATATTTTCGTCGCAGTCGTATGGCCAGAAGTCGCGCTTCAAGCTCCGAGGAACAGGGGTGAATATGACAGCCCTGAGATCTCTGTTGCAGATCATGTTCTTGGGGAGTGAGAAGATGTTTGGCTTGAAAGAAGCGTGAAAGGCCATGTTTCAGCTGAGCCGCTGCTTCAATATGAATAGGGCGGTTCTGGGCATCTTGCAGGGCAAATACTCCCGGAGTGTCGGGGGTGGCGGTGTGTACATGCCACATTTCTTCCGGTATTGTTTCGCACCAGAGAGACTCCTGTGCTGTGCACGCAGTATTGATCTCTTTCAATGACTCATGTCCCTCTTCAATCAGCCGTTGCAGAAGCGTGCGTACCGTTTCGGCCATGTCTTGATTTTCATGGGATGTTGGAATGCCCATAGTACTCTGGGACAGCATGGTTTCTGCTCTCTGGTGAGAAAGAGTGCTTATGGCGATCAGCTCGTCAAGGAGAATCACATGGTGTATGTCATGCAGCGCATATTGATAGATATGGGTCTTCAGCCAGTCACGGGCAGCCGGGGTCGTGGCAATCAGCGGTCGTGTGCCAAGGCTGTCACGCAGGTGAGTAAGTTCAGAAAAAAGAGACGGGGGTGACTCCTTTGAAACCTCTTTGTGGAGAATAAGGACCGTTTCTATGGAGAATTCACGCAGGTCATAGGCCGCCATGGAGAGTTTGTTATCATAATTCTTGAGATGAAAAAGGAGACATCCCTGCGTGAGGAGTGTGGTTCGTGTTTTTCCAGAGGTAAACCAGCGATTTTCTCGGTACACAAACCGAGGGTCTCCCCCTAAGAGGGTGTGTATTATGCGTTGGGCCGTTGTGGATCCCCGTGTTTGGAGAAATGTTATGGCCAGTTTTTCTTCTGAGATCCCTTGAGGCGTTTTTTCAAGCAGTGTATATATTTTATCGAGGGTGGTTTTCTGCATTAGCGAATACCCTGTACAATGGACGTTACAAAAAAGAGGTAGTGGTAGAGATACAGAGTGCAGAATAGAAGAAACAGGGCAAGGCTTATGGTTCGTCGATTGCGAAGGTAGTAGTGCGGTAGATTGCGCCCCGTAAACAGGTGAATTGCCATGGCAATAAGAACGTAGAGATGGGTGTAGAGAAACCAATACATGCCATCTTGTCCAGACATTTGCCACAGAAAAATGTGAGCAGAGAGGGTGAAGAAAAGTGCCGCGTAGAGAAGGTACACAGCATGTTTGCAGGTTGTACAAAGCACACGGGTGATCTCAGCTTGTTCGGTGAGAAAGGTTTTCATGGTGTGGTGTTGTTTTTTCGGTAGACTGAGGTGCGTTGCCAGTTTCTGGGCTTCCGGGGTGATGGCTGCTACAGCATATGACGTATTTGGCCCGTAGATTCGAATGACCGGTAAAAAAAGAGTTTGTAGGTGAGGGTTAGGGAGATATCTTCGAGGGGAATTGTTGTCTTGTGTATATATAAATTCGTTGCATCTGCCTCAATATTCTTATACAGCGTTCGTGAAAGGGTGTGTCGGAGTAGAAGTGCCACGAGAAAGGAGCCCCCGATAATAGACAAAAGAGGGACGGTGTGCGTATGGGAAAAAGGGGCTGAGTGGGTCAATAGCACCACCACAGCTATACAGAAGGTGGCAATGAGCCGATTTTGCAACCACATTTCCGGTATGTTTTGTGGGGTATACATGGTGAACCTTTCAGTAAAAAAGTGAGAAAATCTGACTAACAATTACGTTGGCAAAAAGGATCAGCACTGCTGCAGAGACAACGGCATTCCGCGTAGATCTTCCAACGCCCATTGCCCCGCCGCGCGTATAGTAGCCAAAATAAGCTCCGGTTACTGTTGTAATGGTGCCAAAGACAAGGCTCTTAGTAAGTCCCATGTATAGATCTCCCATTTCAAACATTGGCTTCATGGAGTTGTAGAACACCCCGGGATGAAGTCCTAAGGCGAGGGTTGCCAAAAGTTGAGAGCTCACAATGGCTGCAACAGAACCGTAGATAAAAAGAACGGGTGTCATAATAATGCCTGAAATAATACGCGGGGTAACGATGTATTTAATTGGATTAAGGGAAAGGCAGATCATGGCATCAACCTGTTCGGTAATACGCATGGTACCCACCTCAGCAGCCACTTTTGCTCCGATACGGCCGGCAAGAACAAGGCCGATAAGGGTGGGCCCTAGTTCTGTGAGGACTGCCTTGAGAACAAGCATGCCTAAGTAGTTGAGCCCTGCAATATCTCCTGCAAGATATTGTACTTGCCACGTAGTGATAAAACCGGTAAATATTGATGCCAAAATAACGATAAAGAGTGAGTTAATGCCCATTTGAACCATGTGTGATATGACAAAGCTGTATTTCGGTTTTATGCGTAGCGCTGCAAAGAAAAAGAGGCTCATTCCACCAAGATGGGCGATGCCAGAGTGGAAAAAACGTCCCGTCTCACGGGCAAGATTGTCGATAAAAGAAATCGCCATATTGAACTGTCCAGGTCGTAGGTAGTAGCGCCAGAGCTTGTACGTGTATAAATATACATTTCTTGTGATACAAAAGGGGACTCTCCTTCAGAAGAGAAATGGACGGGAGCCCTGCATGGAATCTACCAGATTTTTGTCAATCACCTCTCCCATAACAGAGTATACGAAAGGGTAGGTTTCGGGGGATTCACTTTGTTGGGCTCCTGAGACATGGAGGTGTTCTATCTTGTGTTTTAGGATAAGGGTTCTAATTTCATTTACGGCAAACCGAAGATTTACCCGCCCGACAGGAAGAATCGTATGGGGGCGACCATGTATTTTACAGAGCTCTATGGGTCGTCTTGTTCGTTCAGAGAGGGGGAGATGTATAAAAAAAATGGTTCCGTCACTGTGGCGGATATGCAATTCTCGTTTCTTCTCGTAGGGGAGAGCGAGCTTTTCTGAGTCGTGGGGTGCTATGGTGGTACAGGGAAGGGTGCAATCACGTGCGGCATCGAGAGCAGCTTGTTCTGCTCCGCTTTTGCCTGCATTCATGATTAACTGTAACATCATGGAACACACTCCCGTTTCCCATGTCTCTGCGATATCTTATTCTATATCAGTAGTATGGCATACGAGGAGGGAAGATACAAGAAAAAGTTACCACGGGGAGATAAAATCTGCAAAGGCACGTCCGTGTGAATCCTTGGATGAAAGAATTGGGGGAAAGGAGCTTGGCCATGGTATGGCAAGATCGGGGTCGTTCCATGCAAGGGTTATCTCCCTATCCGGTGCGTAATAATTGGAACACTTGTAGAGAACATGGGTCTGTTCTTTTAGTACTGAAAACCCGTGGGCAAAGCCCCGTGGCAGGTAGAGGATGTGGTGATTGGTATCACTGAGGATGCATGATTCCCATTGTCCGTAGGAAGGTGATTCTTTCCGTACATCTACAAAGACATCAAATATTTTTCCCCGGGTTACTTGTACCAGCTTTGCTTGTCCCGCAGGGGGCGCTTGGAGATGGAGACCACGGATTACTCCTTTTTGAACAGAGAATGAACTGTTTTCCTGCACCCATTCTTCACAAATGCCCATATCGGTAAAGGTTGTTGCTCGGTACGATTCAAAGAAGTATCCCCGTGAATCCGTAAAAACTCGCGGACTAATCAGGCAGGGGGACGGAGCGGGGGAGTGAGCAAAGAATTTTTTATGCAATTTCATAGGAGGAATCCCACCAGGATCTATGTGTTGTATACCATTGAATACACCGGGAAAGACCGTGTTCAATAGATATCTGAGGAGACCAACCGAGATCCCTCAGCTTTGCCGTTGAAAGAGCTCGCCGTTGGTGATGCGCGAGGAGATCCTCTTTGAGGGTGATGGCCTCTGAGAGCGGTTTGTTGAGTTGTTGACAAATCTCCCCTACAATGTCGTGGTGCGAGTACTCATGATGACCACCGATATTATAGATTTCCCCTGATTTGCCATTGCGGCTTACGGTATAGACTCCACGACAAAAATCTTCTACCCAAAGCCATTGTCGTAGGGTCTCGGGGGCTTCATGCAGGGTAATTGGTGTGCTTTGTAGGCCATGTCGTATTACGCGGGGTATAAAATGTGCTCCTCCTTGGGCGGGGCCGTATACGGTGGAGGGGCGAACAATACGGGTGGGGAAGCCAAATGCCCGGTGGTACGATTGTGCCATGAGCTCAGCCGACGCTTTACTCGCAGCATAGGGGCATGATGGAAGAAGGCGGTCTGTTTCAGAGAACGGTGGGGCTCCATGGTGAAGTTCACCATAGACCTGTTCTGTTGATACATATATAAATTGGGCATCTGCATATCTTCCAAACCACTGATTTGCAGCCACTTCAAGAATTGTTTGTGTGCCCTGGATATTCGTGTCAATAAAGCTCTCGGGGTTGTCCCCCACGGTGTGAATTCTTCGTTTGTTGGCAAAATGAATTACCTGATCAAAGCAGTGTCGTGCAAAGAGAGCGTAGAGGAGAGACTTATCTCGTATATCCCCGCGAGTGATCGTGCAGCGGGGGAGGGATGCTATTTGTTCTGCACGTTGTTGCGAATCCCTCGTGGTAAGTGTATCAATAAGGAAAATATGCGCATCGGTCATGATATTCCTCAGAAATGCCGCATAGGCATTTCCGAGGAATCCACCCCCGCCGGTGATGAGAATTCTAGGGTGCGCCACCTTAGACCTGTCGATAGGTTGAGAGGAAGCTTCGTAGTCGTTCTATGGCATCAAGGAGTTCTGATTCTTTTGGAAGAACCACGATTCTGAAATGATCGGGCTGGGGCCAGTTGAACCCAGTACCGTTTACAATAAGCACCTTTTTCTCACGAAGGAAATCAAGCACAAATTGTTCATCATCATGAATACCGAATTTTTCCGTATCAATTTTTGGAAAGAGGTAAAGAGCTCCTTCAGCTTTAACACAACTGATACCATCAATGCTATTAAGTGCTTCCCATGCCTTTGTATGTTGGCGATGCAGGCGTCCCTCCGGGTGCACAAATTCTTTCATTTGGGTGTCAAATTCCAGGGCAGCTTTGCACGCATACTGTGCTGCAACATTGGAACAGAGGCGCATAGAGGCCAAGGTTGCAAGACCCTGTTTGTAGTTTTGTAGCTCATCCGTATTGCCACTAAGCACAAGCCATCCCCCACGAAATCCGCAGGCAAGATGTGTTTTGGATATTCCATTAAAGGTGAGGCAGGGGTGGTCACCCGCCAGGGCAGCTAAGGGAATATGCCGTGCTCCGTCAAAGAGAATTCTGTCATATATCTCGTCAGCAAGTAAGAGCAGGTTGTGTTTTTTTGCCAGGGCAACAATGCCTTTCAGGGTTTCTTCAGAGTATACCCCCCCAGTAGGATTATTGGGGTTTATGATAACAATGGCACGGGTTTTGGAACTGATCTTTGATGCCATATCTGTAAGATCAGGGTTCCATCCATCAGATTCATTACAAAGATAATGTATGGGGGTACCGTCGGCTAAGTTCACCGAAGCGGTCCAAAGTGGATAGTCTGGAGCTGGAATAAGTACTTCGTCACCGGGGTTTAAGAGTGCCTGCAAACTCATGGATATGAGCTCACTCGCTCCGTTACCGATAAAAACATCATCAATATCAATGCCAGAAACGCCCCGTTCTGTATGGTATGACACAATGGCTTCACGGGCTGAGGTAATGCCCTGTGAATGTGAATAGGATTGAGCCCCATCGCTTCCCAGCAGGTTTTCCTGCATGGCCGAAAGCAAAGATGGATCTGCGTCAAACCCAAACACTCCGGGATTACCAATGTTGAGTTTGAGAATTTTTTCACCGCGTTTTTCCATTTCGTATGCCGCCTCGAGCACCGGGCCGCGAATGGCATATTTTACCTGTCGTAAGCGTTCAGACTGTTCTAACATCGTCCATCCTGTTCTGTGTTTTATTGATTAAAATACATTTTTGTTTCCCATACTGCAACGCAGGGGATTACCGTACCTCAAAGAGCCCAGCAAGTTTCTCTTCCATACGCTGGATAAATCGAGATTCTTGTATATTATATCCGTCAATGCGGGCCGTATTAAGAAATCCTTCGGCATTTTTCTCAAATATAATACGTACTTGCCAAAAGCCTTTTTCTTGAGCCTGTTCTATATGGGTTACGGCTTCATCAAGATGCTCTTCGCTTGTCCATGAGTCGTAGGCTGGGTTGCGTAGAATGTCACGAATAATAGGGCCAATGGCACGGGCCATTTTTTCTTTCATATCAAACATATCAAAGAACCGCTGGCTTTTTGCCGCATAGTAGGGAGTTTGTGCAAACTCGCGGCGCGAAACTAATTTATCGGCCTTTGCGACGCCCACATACAAATGGGCCTCAGCCGTAAGGATGTGGGTAAGATCTTCCTGTTTATTCATGGAGCCTCCTCATACGCTGTGATCATAATATATGGTATGGATATTTTCTTAGGATATTTTTTGTACCAAAACTATATTGTAGTGTTTGGGCGTTTTGTGAGGGATACATGAAAAAAATATCCGATGGGTTTGGCCTCTACCTTGTCTTAACCGAGCCGCATCGAGGCTATGAGTATCTCACAAGTCTTGCCGTGGAGCTGGACATTTCCTATGTGCAATTACGCGCTAAGGGCCGCTCTGCTTTTGAGACCTTAAAGATTGCCGAAGCGATGCGTCGGGAGACGGAACAGGGAGCAACTCGACTTATTATTAATGATGATGTGCGTATTGCCCGGGACTGTGATGCCTTCGGGGTGCATGTGGGACAGGATGATACTCCCGTAGAGGAGCTTACACCTATTGTAGGAGAGCATATGGCCTGTGGACTTTCAACCCATACCCTGGAGCAGCTGGAACAGGTCCCTGCATCAGTTTCGTATGTCGGGTTTGGTCCCGTTTTTCCAACGCAGACAAAGCAACTGGCGGATCCCTGTACCGGTAGTTCAATGGCCGGTGAGGCGGCTGTGCAATCGATGGTGCCCCTTGTTGCTATTGGCGGTATTACCGCAGAGACTCTTCCAGAGGTGCTCCGCTCGGGGGTGCGAAACTATGCGGTTTCGTCACCTGTATGTAACACAACTGCGCCCAAAGAGGCCATGGTGAAGCTTCTGCGTGTACAGCGGGAGCATTCTTTAGAAGAAAATTAGGTCTATCATGTTGGAAAAAACAAAAGGGATGATCCGACGTTTTTTTCCACACTACTATGCTTTTTTTTCCGTCGGGCTTCTCTTTTGTGCCCTGTTTTATTTGCTCTATGTTGCCGCATTGTATCAAGCGGCCTTTGCAGGGGGAATCCTTCTTGTACTTCTTATGTTCTATGTACACATTCCCGATATCGATTCTCAGCATGGAGTACAGCCTTTTTTGTTGAGTACCCCGGCTGTGGTAATTGGTTTGCTTGTCTATTCGTTCCTTGGAGTACAGCCGGGGCTTACCCCCTTCTTTCTCCTTCATACACCCCTGACCCTTCTTCTGGTTGTGATTTACTTTTTGTTTTACGAGAAGTATATCTGTGCTTTGGCCCTGTCTCTCTCGCCCCTTGTTATGCTCCCGATTCATATCGGGGCAGGAATAGATCTTTCCCTCTATGGCGGTCTTGGCCTGCTTATTATTGCCTGCAGCGGTATTGCCTTTGGGTTTAAAGAGCATTTGCAGGAACATTCCCGTAGTAGAGGCAAGGCGTTTATTCACTCCTTTTTCGACCACCTGTGGACGCGATACTCACACATTCCCTATCTTCAGGGAAGAAAAATACCGGGACTTGCTTTTTTTAGCCGTGATGGAGGGTTGTTATACTGTAATGAAGAATATGCGGCTGTGCTTCACGGTGGGCAGGATCGAAGCTCCTTGTACGGGAAATATAATCTCTTCGATGATCCCAATTTTACCGAGTATCCCATGGCTTCTTTCTTTTCCGGGGCCCCTCTTTCCATACGCGGTATGTACGATACTCGAAAAAGCACAGCCTCCGTCATGTCTCCACATCGTATCTACCTTGAGTCTGATTTTTCCAGTGTGGAGATTTCCGGATATGGGGATTGCCTCATGCAAGTGGTGGTTACGGGGACGGAACTGGCGGACCCACTCTTTTTGGATGATCAGGAGGTTTCCCGACGAGTGCAGCTGCTGTTGCATAATAATTTTAGCCAGCTCTGGTATTTGTCTGATCCGGGCACCATTGGGTTTGCCAATTATGCCTTTGCTGAGTTTTATAATCTTTCTCTCAGAGATGTGGTTGATATGCCGGTTCGGCAGGTTTTCTCAGAGAAAGATAGTCCTGAAGAGCGTCGGGAGAATCAAGAGGTGTTTTCCCTGCGACGCCAGATTTTACGAGAGGTACGGCGAAAAGATGCCTGTGGTAATGAGGTCGTCTTGCGGGTGATAAAAACGCCGAAACTGGATATTAATGGGGTGGTGGAGTCGGTTATGTGTGAAGCCACAGATATTACCGATCTCTACGATGAAAAGTTGAATCTCAGCAGAGAAAATAGTTCCTTGGCACGAGAGACAGAACGCGCACGTGCCCTGAGTACCGCCAAGAGCCATTTTGTTGCGAATATGAGTCACGAACTTCGCACTCCTCTTAATGGGGTTATTGGAATGTCGGAGTTACTCCTTGATACCCCTCTTTCTCCCGAACAGCAACAGTTTTCCCGTATAATTTATAAAAGTTCGAAGCATCTTCTCACCGTAATTAACGATGTCCTTGACTTTTCACGCATAGAAGAAGGGAAGATGAAAATTGTTCCGGTACATACCGACCCCTGTGAGTGTATATATGCTGCTCTTGAAGTGATTGAACATCGTCTGTATGAAAAGGGACTCTCTCTTTTTGTACACGAATCATCTCTCTGGGGATGTCAGCTCATATTGGATGACCTTCGATGTAAGCAGGTAATAATTAATCTGCTTGATAATGCTATAAAATTCACACGGGAAGGTGCAGTGTGGCTCTCTGTTTCCGTGGAAACCTGTCAAACCGGTGGCACCGTCTTATCGGTGTCCGTGCGGGATACGGGGGTTGGAATTGCCCCTGAACAACAGGAGAGTCTTCTTGATGCCTTTACGCAGGGTGATGATTCCGTGACGCGTAAATTTGGCGGCACCGGGTTGGGGTTGGCTATTTGTCGTCGCCTCATAGAACTTATGGGGGGAGAGCTTCAGTTTTCCAGTGAAGAGCATGTCGGCACGGAGTTCTATTTTTCCATTCCTGTGAAAGTTGTCGATCCGCCGGTTGTCTTTCCTCAGATGAAAGGGGCTTTTGTGTATTTGGGTGACGATTCGTATCGCTCAGCCTTTTTTCAAGACTGCTGTGCCACCCTGCACCTCCCTTATCATATGTGTCGATCTCTTGATGAGCTATACGATCTCCGAGAGAAACATACCGCGGTTTGTTTTTATGACCCTGGGAAAGCCTCTCTCATAGATAAGCTGAAACAGCGGTATGCCTGCGAGGCGGAAGAGTCTCTACCTTTTGTTCCCTGTACCTCCCTCATTACCTTCGATGCGGTTTATAGCTCAATACAGAAGCAAGTCTCTGGAACATTCTCTCCTGCCGAGAGTACCTCTTCTGTCACCGAGCCTGTACGCCCACCTTCTCTTTTATGGCGGGTGTTGCTTATTGAGGATAATGGGGTGAATCAAAAAGTACTTGTTTCGCTTTTGGATAAGTGTGGTGTGCAGGATGTGACCAGCGCAGAGACAGGAGAGGCGGCGCGCACGCTTCTGTTTCAAGAGAGGTATGACCTAGTTTTTGTAGATTGGATCCTCCCCGATATTAGCGGTATTGCCGTGGTCCGCCATCTTCGCTCACAGCCGGGAGAAAATACAGATGTCCCTGTGGTCGCCTTAACAGCCCGGAGTGAAACAGCGCATAAAGAGACTGCCTTTGCTGCAGGGGTGGACCGCTATATTACCAAGCCGGTGCAGTATGCAGATATTGTTGCGGTTATTGAATGGGCCATGACGGCCACGAAAAAGAACGCCCCTTCTCTGCAGGAGTGTTCCATATATAATGAGGCGCTTCTTCTTGAAAATTTACAGGGAGATCGCGAAGTGTTGCATACCTTACTTACCGAATGTGTTCGTCGAATGCCTGCGGCGTGTCGGCGTATGCAAGAATGCCTTGCTGATACGGCATACGAAACAATTGGCGAGATTGCGCATTCCCTGCGAGGTATGGCCATGAATATCTCAGCAGATCGCTTTGCTGCTCACGCAAAAGCTGTGGAAGAGAGTGTGAATCGTCAGCAGTACCCTGCTGTAAAAGACCTGTGTGAGCGTTTATTTGCTTCTGAAAAAGAATTACGCGCAGCCCTTACCTGCGCCATAGATTCCCCTTCACCCCCTTCTCAGGAGGATTTTATGCAGTCAGATATATTAAATGTGGATGATATTCTTGATAACCTTATGAATGATTATGATATCTTGCGTGATATCTTAGAAGAATTTCTAAACTCCATCCCGGGCTTGGTAACCGCCTTGGAAGAGGGGGTCCGTGCCGGTAATATGCAGGTTGTTGATGACATGGCACACTCAATAAAGGGTGCAGCCAGAAATATCGGGGCGGAGCGCTTGGGCGATGTGTCTTATGAATTGGAAAAATGTGGTAAAAACGGGTGTGGTGCTAAGATAGAGGGGTTGTTTGCTACATTACGCGAGGAGTACGCCCTTCTTGAGAAAGAAATTCATAAAATCATCGGGTAGTTTTGTATTGCCCGTGAAAAAAAATTATCTTTTAAGGAACTGCTCTGTTTAAACATCACCGGAAGGCAGGATTTGTATGGGTTGGTTAGAAGGGTTTACCAAAGGTCATAAAATAGATGAAACGATATGGATGGAGTGCAAAGCCTGCAATAAGCATATCCTGCGAGAAGAGTGGGAAAAGGGCTATCATGTATGTCCGAAATGTACCCATCATGCGCGTATTGACTCTCGATATCGATTAGAAATAACTGTAGATCCCGATACCTTTGAAGAGATGGATGCCTCTATTCATCCGGCAGATCCGCTCTCGTTCCATGATAAAAAAGGAAGCTATGCTGATAAGGCAGAGGCTGCACGGGAGAAGTCGGGCCTCAACGAATCCATTGTGACGGGGCGCGCGAAGATTATGGAGCATCCCGTAGTTGTGGGTGTCATGGATTTTCGCTTTCTCGGCGGAAGCCTCTCATCGGGAACAGGGGAAAAAATCGTCCGTGCTGCCCATGTTGCACTGGATGAACGAAAACCCCTCATCCTCTTTTCTGCGTCAGGGGGAGCCCGCATGCATGAAGGGATTTTGTCCCTCATGCAGATGGCAAAAACCTGTGGCGCTATTGCTCAGCTTGATGAAGAGAATATTTCCTATATTTCAGTTCTTACGGATCCCACCACCGGAGGGGTTTCTGCTTCTTATGCAATGGTGGGAGATATTAATATTGCTGAGCCGGGAGCGTTGATCGGTTTTGCAGGCAAACGGGTCATCAAGGAAACCTTAAAACAGAAGCTTCCTGAGGACTTCCAAACGTCCGAATATTACCGTGACCACGGATTTCTTGATCGTGTGGTGCATCGTAAGGATATGCGTACAACCCTGGGCGATATATTGTCGTTCTACAACCGATAACTGGGTGGACACATGACGAATAAAAAAGATTATCAATCATCAATTGCAGATATGGAGAAAGCTTTGCAGGAAACACGCGAGATGGCCGAAAAGCATGGCGGTGTGTTTCATCAGCAAGCCGAAGATATTGCAGCGGAGCTCCAGCGTGAGAAGGAGGCGTGGGCGAATGAATTTACCGCGTGGGATATTGTGCAGGTATCTCGTAACCCCAAACGGCCCAATTTCCATGAGTACGCAACGGAGGTCTTCACTGACTTCTTAGAGCTGAAAGGAGATCGGGTGTTCTCGGATGATCAGGCTATTGCTGGCGGGTTTGCTCGATTACAGGGAAAGCCGGTGATGCTTATTGGGCATAATAAGGGACGAACCATCACGGAGAATGTGGAGCGTAACTTTGGGAGTGCCTATCCAGACGGATATCGAAAGGCGCTTCGTCTTATGAAGCTGGCTGATAAGTTTAATGTCCCTATTATTACCTTGATTGACACAGCGGGAGCCTACCCCGGTGTAGAGGCGGAAGAGCGGGGGCAGGCAGAGGCAATTGCGCGCAATTTAGTAGAGATGATGGAGTTGCGTGTTCCTGTTATTTCTGTTGTGACCGGCGAGGGAGGAAGCGGTGGTGCACTTGGTATTGGCGTGGGAAACCGTGTCCTCATGCTTTCGAAGGCAACATACTCTGTCATTTCTCCGGAAGGATGCGCCGGTATTTTATGGCGTGATGGTGCATATGCGGATACTGCTGCCGAGGCACTCTGTCTTACTGCGCCGCATCTTTTGAAATTTAAAGTGATTGATGCTATTATCGATGAACCCCTCATGGGTGCGCATACAGATCCGCAACAAACAATGAAAAATGTCGGTGAAACCCTCGTGAGGGAATTGGATGCACTCTCGGGAAAAGATGGTGAGACTCTGAAAAAAGAGCGGATTGAACGGTTTTCTCAGATAGGATTTTTTAAAGAATAAAGGTGTATACCATGACAACTTTTAGTAACTTACAAGAAGATGCGTTGCATAAAATTCCCTTGCGTATAACAGATACGACGCTTCGGGATGCGCATCAGTCTTTGTGGGCAACACGGATGAGAACAGAGGATATCCTCAATATAATTGATGTAATTGACAATGTCGGCTACTACTCCCTTGAAATGTGGGGAGGGGCAACCTTTGATGTCTGTATGCGCTTTCTCCGGGAAAACCCTTGGGAACGCCTCCGTGCGATAAAAAAACGGGCGCAAAATACCCCATTGCAGATGCTTCTGCGCGGGCAGAATCTTGTAGGGTATAAAAATTATTCCGATGATGTAGTAGACAAATTTGTTAATCTTGCCGTGAAAAACGGTATTGATATTTTTAGGTGTTTTGATGCGCTCAATGATACGCGAAATCTTGAAGCTTCTATAAAAGCAGTAAAAAAATATGGGGCGCATGCCCAAGGTACCCTCGCCTATACAATTTCACCGGCTCATACGGAAGAGCTCTATGTTGCTGCGGCAAAAGAGCAGGTTCAGTTGGGGGTGGATTCTCTGTGTATCAAAGATATGGCGGGTATTCTTTCACCCTTACGTGCAGAGCGCCTTGTCTCTGCTCTTATTAAAGAAATTGATGTGCCAATTCAGATACACTCTCATGCCACAAGCGGCATGGCAACTCCGGCCTATGTAGAAGGGGTTCGTGCGGGGGCCGGCGCTATTGACTGCGCTATTTCTCCCATGGCTGGGTTTACGGCACAGCCGCCTGTGGAAACTCTCGTGGCTATCTTTTCTGAAACGAACTACTCCACTGGTCTCGATCTGGATGCCCTAGCAGAGGTTGCTGGATATTTTAATACATTACGCGATCAGCGCGAGGTTGAAGCGGGGGCACGAAAATCAATTATTGATCCGAATATCCTAATTCATCAAATTCCTGGTGGGATGATTTCGAACTTTCGATCGCAGCTTTCGAAACAGGGCGCCTTGGATAAACTTGATGATGCCCTTGAGGAAGTAACCCGTGTTCGGAAAGATTTGGGGTATCCTCCCTTAGTAACGCCCACAAGCCAGATTGTTGGAACCCAGGCTGTAATGAATGTCATTGCCGGAGAACGCTATGCCGTTGTCCCCAACGAAGTAAAAGAGTATGTCCGGGGCAAGTATGGACGTCCACCGGCGCCAATGAGCCCTGAGTTTATTGCACAAATTTTGGGTGATGGAACGCCCATCGATCATCGTCCAGCCGATGATATCGAGCCCATGCTTCCCACGGTGACGGATGAGCTAGATCCTTCGTATGTACGGGATGACGAAGATATCCTTTCGTACACAATTTTTCCGGAAGTTGCTCTGGAGTACTTTTCGTGGCGAAGCCTACCTGAGGCAGAACGTCCGCCCATTCCTGCTGACTTGGAGTACGCTGAGGCCACTAAGGCAAATCAATCAGATGCAGCGCAGGAAACAGTCGCCCCGCAGGAAGGGGGTATCTCTCCTGCACAACAGGTTCATGAGAATGATTATCAGGGGATTGGGTATATCGTAAGTCAAAGCTCAGGGCTTCAACTGGATGAACTGACCATTACCAAGGGAGATTTCTCTCTTTCTCTACGAGCAAAGGGGGCACAGCCTGCAGCAGCAACGCCTCAGGTGGCTTCGGTTCAGCCAAAGCAGGCAGATGCACCTGCAGAACCATCTGCTCCTTCGCCAACATCCTCAGTAGAGGCCTATGAAGATCCTGTGCGGTCTCCTTTGACAGGCACCTTTTATACTTCATCCGCTCCTGATAAACCTGATTTTGTACAGGTTGGTGATGTTGTACAGGAGGGAGATGTGGTATGTATTGTAGAAGCAATGAAGCTCTTTAATGAAATAACTGCTCCCAAATCCGGGACAGTTCAGGCAATTTTTGTCTCCAATGGTGATGCCGTTGAAAAAGATGCCCCCCTGTTGGCAATAGAGTAATAACAACGTGTCCTCTTATAGATTGTGGGGGGACATATTTTTTGAAAAATGAGGAGAGTAGTATGGCACAAGAAATACGTGATTCTGAATTTACGGAGTTGGTAAAAAATGCAACAACTCCCGTACTGGTAGATTTCTGGGCTCCCTGGTGTGGGCCGTGCAGAATGTTAGGTCCCATTCTGGAGGAGATTGCGGAAGAGGTCGGTGAGGAAGCTGCCGTATATAAGATGAATGTTGACGAGAATCAGGAAACCGCTGGAACCTTTGGAATTACCAGTATTCCCACGGTGATTATTTTTGATAAGGGTGAAGTGAAAGAGAAACTGATTGGGGTACAGCCGAAAAAACAGTATCTCCATGCTTTGGGTCTTTCATCCTAAGGAGAGTCGCGCCCATGATCCCCTGGATAAATAGTGATGTTCCTCAAATCAGTAAGGCTGTTCTCCATGAGATAGGCCGTGGCCAGCATATTGATGTGAGTGACGGCCTTAACATGGCGGGCCGGAAGGATATTTATGATATTCACGACGGCTTGCTGTCTATTTTTTTTCCCGGGGTCTGGAGCCGTGAGTGCATTGAGAAAGGAGATGTAGATTTCTATATCACATGCTCATTGCGCCGTATTTCTCATAAGTTGGTGCATATTGTTCGGGATATGCTATTGCACCATTCCCGATGTAATGAAGGGCAGGAAGAAGAGGCTGATAGATGTTATGAACGTGCCTCACAGCTGTGTCGCCAGTTTATTGCAGCTTTACCACAGATTCGTCGGGTCTTGGTCTCGGATATCGAAACAGCCTATAGCGGAGACCCGGCTGCGGTATCTCGTGACGAAATATTGCTGAGCTATCCCTTCGTTGAAGCCGTCGCGACCTATCGTCTTGCCCATGAGTTGTATGAGCTTAAAATTCCCATTGTGCCACGAATATTAAGTGAACGTGCCCATAGTAATACGGGTATTGATATTCATCCCGGCGCGCAAATCGGGGATGGTTTCTTCATAGACCACGGAACCGGCGTTGTTATTGGAGAGACCTGTCGTATTGGAAAGAATGTTAAAATTTACCAGGGGGTAACCCTGGGAGCGACTTCTCCCTTTGATGAATCAGGCACACCACGGCGTGGTGTGAAGCGCCATCCTGATGTTGGAGACAATGTTATTATCTATGCCAATGCAGTTATCCTCGGGGGAGACACGGTCATTGGGGAAAATTCAATCATCGGTGGTAATGCTTGGGTAACAGAACCGGTGCCGCCGAATTCAGTTGTTTTTGAACGTAATAAAACAGAGATGCGCCAGCGACGGTATTAAGCTTGTCGTGCTCGTCTAATAATGGTATCTACCCGCTGGGCAAAGGGTGTATCCTGTTCCATTTTTGCACCAACCGTTTTCACCGCGTGAACAACCGTGCTGTGATCACGTCCTCCGAATTCAGTTCCGATAGCTTTCAGGGATAAGTCCGTGTGTTCTTTGCAGAGAAACATTCCGATTTGTCGGGCCTGAGCAACTTCTTTACTCCGGCTTTTGCTGGTGAGAAGCTGTCGCGAAATACCAAATTCATCCGTAATTGCGGTAATAATATCAATGGCCCGTATTTTTCCTGGAGTAATACCGTCATTATAGAGAATCTCCGCAGCGGTGGTGCTGTTAATGGGTTTGTTTCCTAGAGAGTAGTGTGCTGCAACCCGGACGGAAATTCCTTCCAGATCGCCAATACTGCGGGGGCCTTTTTGCGCAAGATAGTGAATTGCTTCATGGGAAATTTGCACTGACTCATTTTCAAGCAGGGTTCGAAGAATTGCACTTCGAGTTTCCAATTGGGGTGCATCGATATGTACGGAAAGCCCCCACTGTAGCCGTGTAAGAAGGCGATCGGCGATTCCCGAAAGTGCTTCGGGAGGGCACGGTGCTGCAAAAACCATTTGCCGGTTTTGGGTGTGAAGATCATTGAAAATCTTAAATACCTCTGTTTGACTCGACTCTTTTCCCGACAGGGTGTGAATATCATCCATAAACAGAACATCACAGGTTGTATAATGCTTTTTGAACTCATCCATGGTTTTTTCGTTTAAGGAGGAGAAAAAATCATGATAAAATTCCTTGGCTGAGGTAAATACAATGCGGAGATTTGGTCGTTCCTGTTGAATGGTATTTGCCATGGCATGCAACAGATGTGTCTTTCCCACCCCACATTCACCATAAATAAAGAGCGGGTTGAACCGGCGTGCACCGGGATTTTCCGCAACGGCTTTTGCAGAGTGATAGGCGAGGTCCGTCTCCTCTGCCTCAATAAAGGAGGCAAAGGTTAATTTTGTATTGATAGGGAGGCCCTTTTTATTCCACTCTTTTTTCTTTCTATCTTTCTTGCTGTGCTTTTTCTGAGAATCGACTCTGTTTGTTGCAGCATGGTCCGGTTGAAGTTCTTCGGCACGTGGAGGGGCCGCGTTCTCTTCAATGGTAAAACCAAGGGCTTCAATATTCGGATCTATCTGTTGCGCATGGTGAAGGACTATCTTGCGGTATTGCGTGTTGAGTACTTCTAAACCAAAGGGGTTATCTGTCTTTAACAGGAGTACTCCCTGCGCATATGAAAGGGGGTGTAATGGCTCAAGCCAGTTCGTATAACTAATCTCCCGAACAGATAAATCTTCTTTTAGCCTTGCAAGTGTTTTTGTCCAGAGTATATTTTTGTCCACCTTAAGGTACCATCCTTGCTGTCGTAAGTCGTACTCGTCTTCTTTAGAATATGTATTATTTGAAAGATGATTGACAAAGGGTTGGGGAAATAATCATTTTTAGGTGCCTTTGATGAACAGTGAAAATGTACTTGAATAGTTCAGGAGATAGACATGAAAAGAACGTTTCAGCCTTCCAATCGGAAGAAGATTAATAAACACGGTTTTAGATCACGCATGGCTACTAAAAACGGGCGTAAAGTATTAAAACGGCGACGTGCCAAGGGGCGGAAGCGTTTATCCGTTTCTTAGTGGACGTGAATTCCCTTAAAAAAAATTTGTTCTTAAAAAGCAGAGAGATATCACAGCTATTTTGTCTCAGGGAGATAGATGGCGTTGTGATATCTTTGCGCTTATATATCGGGAAAATAGAATTGGCGTAAATCGCCATGCCGTCCTGGTGTCACGTAAGAATGGCCCCGCTGTTGAACGGGTTCGTATTAAACGGATATATCGTGAAGTGTATAAAAATAGCTCCCTTATTCCATCTGCGGGAATTGATATATTGATTCGTCCATTCTACGGAGTACATCACGAGTATGCGCGTGCCCTTCGACGATTTGAGGCATGGTGTGAGACAGTGGGGTAAAGATATTCTTGCGGCAGTGCTCTATGCAGTAATTCAAGCAGGAAAAACAATCTTCTTGCTTGATCGAGGGGTATGTCGATTTACTCCCAGCTGCAGTGTCTACGCGCGTGACGCCGTGAAAACCCTTCCCCTGCATCGTGCAATGCTACAGATTATACAACGGCTTATCCGGTGTCGTCCCGGCGGAGGATTCGGGTATGATCCGGTTCAAACGAATGAGGTTGAAAATGAATAGACAGACTCTTTTTGGTGTTCTTTTAGTTGTGGGAGCACTCTCCTTTCTCAATTCCCCCATGTGGTACAATCTGTTGGGATACAAGCATCCCAGCCAAGTGACGTCTGAAGAGAGTACTTCTTCGGTGGTGCAGGAAATGCCTGTAGAATCTTCGGAGACAGTCGTGGAACAATCATCAGAAAAAGAGCCTGAAGAGGAAATCTCTTCCCTGGCCCAGGCTGAGGAAAAGATAGCCTCTCCCGAAGAGCGGGATCCGGACACAATTGCTATATCCAATGGGGTATTGGATCTTGCCTTCAGTGAGAAGGGCGCACGTATTATTTCTGCCCATGCTCTGGAGTATGAGTATCGTGATGATATGCCTTCTTCCGGTGTGGTCAGTCTTATAGACACAGCGCGAGGCGGCATTGGGGCTCTCCGCATCGGGGGGGCGGATACGGACAGCCTTCTGTTTTCCTATGATACTGCGGCCAGTACAGAAACGCACGCGGTGTTTCGTGCTCCCTATGAGGATTCAGAGTTGGTGAAAACGTACCATATTCCCGAAAACTCCTATTATATAGAATTGTCCGTAGAGTCTCGGGCCCTTGCGGGCAATAATGTGGCTCTTCGCTTTGACTCCGGCATGAATGAGCCGGAAGATCCTGATAATATGAGTACTCGGTTGGTGCCACGGGAGTATTTTCTTTCGGATAGTCGCGGGAATATTTCTGTTGAAAAAGAGCGACGGGAGACACAACAGGAATTTTCCGGTATGTATCGCTGGGTTGGAACAAAATCGAAGTATTTTGCGGCAGCGGTAATATATCCTGAAGAAAAAAATCTCATTGTTACGGCCCAGTCCTATGCGGTGGACCCTTCCTTGGCAGTTGATGGAAATAATATCAACTACTCCCTTACTGTTGAGTCGGGCATTGACGATATCTCCCATGAGTACACACTCTTTTTAGGACCGGCTCAGGTTGATCTATTGCGCGAAGCCGGTGTTGGTTTGGATCGTATGGTCTTTCGTGGGTGGTCTTTCCTCTGGTTGGATACCATATTTCCGGCCCTGTGTAATTTTGTCTTAGCGGTGATGACAGCAGTATACTCAGTACTTGGTGATTATGGCTTGGGGATTCTTGCCATAACTATTTTGATGAAACTCATCACCTTTCCTCTCACGCAGAGCAGCTTAAAGTCTATGAAGCAAATGAAGGAGATTCAGCCGAAGATCCGGGAAATACAGAAAAAGTACAAAAAGGATCCGCAGGTAATGCAGGCTAAAATGATGGAGTTTTATCAAAAAGAAGGGGTGAGTCCCCTGGCTGGTCTTGGGGGATGTCTTCCCATGTTTATTCAGATGCCTATTATGCTCTCGTTGTTTGTGGTGCCCCGGAAGGCCATTGAGCTGCGGGGTGAGCAGACGCTTCTTGTTCCATGGGCAGCAGATTTATCTCAGCCGGAAGTGCTCTTTTCTCTGCCCATGACGCTTCCGCTCTATGGCGGGCACGTTTCCCTCCTGCCTATTCTGGCAGCCTTGCTCATGTTTTTTCAAAACAAAGATACCATCACTGATCCACAGCAAAAGTCGATGATGTATATCATGCCTTTCTTTATGGCGGTGATGTTTAATAATTTTCCCGCCGGCTTAACCCTCTACTTCCTATTCTCAACCATATTTCAGCTTCTTCAGCAGAAACTTGTAAACAGAAGTGCTGCGCCGACAGCGTAGGGGACACTGAAATATTTATACAGCGGGAGGTGCAGGAATGCACCTCCCTTTTTTTTGAAATCCACCGTCTTGTTTCTATGCACCATAACATATCTTATACACAACTAACATAACAAAGGATTTCGTAATGGTTCGTATTAACGAAAACTACAACAAACTACAGGCCTCCTATCTCTTTGCGGATATTGCCCGAAAAGTAGAGGAGTTTCAAAAGGCCAATCCCGATACGGATGTTATCAAACTTGGTATCGGCGATGTGACACGTCCCCTTCCAGCACGTATTGTCAAAGCCATGCATGATGCAGTGGATGATATGGCTTCCAGCGAAGGTTTTCATGGCTATGGCCCCGAGCAGGGGTATGCCTTTCTCCGTGAAGCCGTGGCAAAAAATGACTATCAGGACAAGGGCTGTGATATCTCTGCCGATGAGATCTTTATCTCCGATGGATCAAAATGTGACAGCGGAAATATTCAGGAGATTTTCTCTGCCGATGCAAAAATGGCAATCCCTGATCCCGTCTACCCCGTCTATCTTGATACCAATGTTATGGCCGGTCGCACCGGTGAGGTTGTTGACGGTCGCTATGAGGGCATTGTCTATCTTGACGGAAACATGGAAAACGGCTTTGTACCGGAACTTCCCACGGAAAAAGTGGATGTGATCTACCTCTGTTATCCCAACAATCCCACGGGGGCAACGGCCACAAAGGATCAGCTGAAAACGTGGGTTGACTATGCCCGCGAAAATGACGCGGTGATACTCTTTGATGCAGCCTATGAGGCCTTTATTACGGATGATACCCTTCCCCGTTCAATCTATGAGATACCGGGCGCACGGGAAGTGGCCATTGAGTTTCGCAGCTTTTCAAAAACCGCCGGATTTACGGGGACACGCTGTGCCTTTACGGTGGTACCCAAGGAGTGCCGGGCCTTTAATGCAGCGGGAGAAAAGCAGATGCTTCATCCCCTGTGGAATCGCCGCCATAATACAAAGTTTAACGGGGTTTCCTATGTGATTCAAAAGGGCGCAGAGGCGGTCTATTCTCCCGAGGGAAAAAAGGAAGTTCAGGAGCTTATTGCCTATTATCTGCGCAATGCCCGCATGATTCGTGATACCATGAATGAGATCGGTCTTGCCTGTGTGGGTGGAGAAAATTCTCCCTATATCTGGATAGAAACCGAAGGGAGTTCCTGGGATCTTTTCGACAAACTGCTGAATGAAGCCGGTGTGGTGACTACGCCCGGTGCGGGGTTTGGAAAATGCGGTGAAGGGTTTATCCGTATTTCCGCCTTTAATGATTATGAAAAGGTTGAAGAGGCTTTAAAACGGATTAAAAAAGCCTTTCAGTAAGTAGAGTGTATCTGCTGTTGTATAGGGCCGGATCTTCCGGCCCTTTTTTTGTGTTGTCATCACTATCCGCGAGTTAGTGTCATATTATGACAACACCATACTGTATCTTGAGGTTTTCTGGTAATCTGGAGTGTCAAAATGTATTATGAACTGACGGTATTATGTGATGGCGTTGCTCTGGTTCGAACGATTTCAGAGATTCCGCCGTGGAATACGGAATTGGTCTTTACACGAATGCAGGATCTTTTGGATCATCTGCGGCAGTACGTAGAGCTGTAAACTTGTTTGGAGGAGATTGCTGAAATAATTTCCCGAACTGGAATGTATGATTGCGTTGAGTTCAAGTGAGAATTATATATTTTGAATCAAAGGATACCGCATGTGATGTCCTCATGGGCTGGTATAGGATTGACAAGGGAGAACTATGGCCACAACAGGCATCTATGAAGAGTTGATAACTCAGCTTATTGAACAGAAACTTGAAGAGTATGAGACACAGGAATATTTCTTTGTGGATAGGGAACACCTTGAGCCAGCAGATGCAGCCCTGTATCTTTCACGATTTTTGCAACATGTATTGCACATAGTTCTGGAATCATATCCAAAGGGAAAAGACAAGGTAGTCCAACAGGTGGAGCTCTCAAATGCTCTCATATATTGGCTTCGTGATTATCTAAAAAACGAGGATATAACCGAGAATCTCCTTGAGGCAAAGGGTACTCTTCTCAAAGCGTTGTATGCCACCCAAAACCCCGTTGCTGCTGATCTTAAAGCGCATGTTTCAAAGATAACCCCCCTGACGGGATTGTCCCAGAGTGAACTCTTTACGGGATCAAATGTGGGTCTCTCCCTTGAATCAGAACTGAAGCGCGAAATACTCTCTTCAGATGAGATATGGTGGTTAGTCTCGTTTATTAAGTGGACGGGAATTCGTATTTTTGCAGATGAATTGAAGGCCTTTACTGAGCGTGGAGGAAAACTAAAGATTATTACCACATCCTATATGGGGGCGACGGACCAAAAAGCGGTGAATTTTCTTGGCTCACTTCCAAATACCGATGTTCGTTTGAGTTATAATACCTCGCAGGAACGGCTTCATGCAAAATCGTATATGTTTATTCGGTATTCTGGGTTTGATACCGGATATATTGGTTCTTCCAATATATCTCGTTCAGCACTTACCAATGGACTTGAATGGAATTTAAAAGTAACCACCCAAGAGATACCCCATATTCTCGAAAAATTCAAGTCAACCTTTGATACATATTGGGAGTCTCCAGAGTTTGAGCAGTATCATCCCAGGGATAAGACAGCACAAGCTCGTTTAAAAAAATCATTGGCCCACGCACGTGGGACACATATTTCTGAAGACAGACTTTTTTTTGATCTTGAACCTCATGTATATCAAAAGGAGATCCTTGAACAGCTCCATGTTGAGCGTGTTGTACATAATCGATGGAGAAATATCGTAGTTGCCGCTACGGGTACCGGAAAAACAATTATTTCTGCATTTGATTACCGGCGCCTTAAAAAAGAACTGTACTGGTTCAGCGG